>CALIBA010000026.1 GCA_938045435.1 uncultured Selenomonas sp. | reverse complement strand
CGAATATTCAGCGTGTCCGCGCCCTTGTGAAGGGTGAAGTGAAACACGTCAATGTATGCACGCGCTGCCTGCGTTCAGGCAACGTTGATCGTGCAATCTGATCTGCGTCCATAGAAAAACCGTCCGGTGTACCGGGCGGTTTTTTCGTAAAAAGGAGGGTCACTGATGAAAACAACCGCTGATGAAATCCATGACGCCAATGAAATCTATGCTGCCTCATTTGGCGATAAGAAAAATCTCCCGCATGCTCCAAAACGCTGCATTGCCATTGTTACCTGTATGGACTGCCGTCTGGATCCCGCAAAATTTGCAGGGCTTGCCGAGGGAGATGCACATGTCATCCGCAATGCCGGAGGACGTGTTACAGATGATGTGATCCGCTCACTCCTCATCTCTTACAAAATACTGCATACAAGAGAATGGTTCATCATCCAGCATACGGACTGCGGCATGCAAAATTTTACAAACGACGAGATACGAACACGCTTCGATGAGGCGATGTCCACAGGAGATGACATCGCCTGTTCCTCAGAGGCGTATTATATCGACTTTATGCCCATCTCCACAAACATGGAGGAAAATCTCTCCCGCGATATACGCCGTCTGCGCAATCATCCTCTTGTCCCTGCCGGCATCACAATACACGGTTACCTCTACGATGTTCACACAGGGCGGCTCATCCCATCAGAGAAAGCCGAAAGGCTTGGCGCAGAAAAACGCAAACCGAAATGAATAGACAAAGCGCAGGGATATGACATACGTCATATCCCTGCGCTTTTGCCCAACCTCCAAAACATAAAACCATCAATCTATTTTTCATTCATAAATATTCATCTGTATCCCACTGATGCAACGCATATCGCACGTTTCGCCATGTGGGGAAATATCTGTCCATGCGTTCGTAAAAATGTGCATTGTGCCCGCGCACCCACAGGTGCGTCAGTTCATGAATCATCACATAAAGGAGTGCATTCACATCATACAGCACAAGCCGAAGGTTCAGCGTAATCGCCCCCGTTTGGGTGTTGCAGCTGCCCCAACGCGTTTTCATAATGCGAATACGCCACAATGCGGCGCATCTGCCAACAAGACGCTCACATATAGGCGCCTGTTTTTGCATCTCCGCCGCAAGCTCCGCACGATAGAGCGCATGGATGGCACCGCGGCGCGCAGCGGTATCTGCACCTTTGGGCATGTAGAGCACAATCTTATCTGCCGTGCGTTCAGCATACGCCTTCCCGTGCATGATCGGGACAACTGTAAGTGAATATTCCGTTCCCCAGAGAAGTATACCTTCTCCCTCTCTATATTGCGGTGCGGATTTTTCAGCGTGCGCACAAAGCCGCCGCCGGCGCTCCTCAATCCATGTGCGCCTATGCCTAATAAAGGATTCAATGTCCTCGCGTGTTGTTCGCTGCGGCACGCTCAGCTCGAGGTGTCCGTCACGAACGCGAAGGTAGAGGTTCTTGATATTCTTATAGCGAATCCACGCAGGAATCCCGTCCAACACGATGCGCTGCTCCCGCACAACGCGCACACGCTTCCTCACAGCTGCCCACGCGCACGCATATCGCGCATCTTCTGTGCGACGTTGTAGATCACGCTCAGATCTTCGTGGTCAAAGGTATATGCCTCGTTGCAGAAGTGGCATTTCACCTCTGCCGCACCATCGTCGCGCAGTGCCCGCAGATCTTCCTCGCCGAGCGTCAGCAGTCGGTCGGTGATGTAGTTCTTCGAGCAGTTGCAACGAAACGCAAGGTCGGTGGTCGAAAGGATCTTCACATCGTCGAAGCCGCCGAGGATTTTTTCGGCGATGCCCGCAGCGTCCATCCCCTCCAGAGCCATGCGCGAGACGGAGGAAATCCCCTTCAGGTTCTCCTCAAGACGGTCAATCGTCTCATCTGACGCGCCCGGCATGGGCTGGATAAAGAACCCGCCCGCGCCGAGACATTTCAGTTCGGGGCTCACGAGCACGCCGAGCCCGATGGAGGATGGCGTCTGCTCAGATGTATAGAGATAGTGGATCAGATCCTCTGCAATTTCCCCGTTTACAATGTTGACAGAGCCGGTCACAGGTTCTTTCAGCCCTGTAAAACGCGTGACGGAAAGAATCCCGCGCCCGATGCCGCCGCCAACATCAATCTTCCCTTGCGCATTCAGCGGCAGATGCACGTGTGGATGATCGACATAGCCGCGTACAGAGCCCTCTGCTGATGCGTCTGCCGTCACTGTGCCAAGCGGTCCGTCCCCCTTGAATTTGATTGTAACAGATTCCTTGTTCTTGAGATTCGCGGCAAAGAGGAGTGCTCCCGTCATCGTGCGCCCGAGTGCCGCCGCCGCAACGGGGTAGCAGTCGTGCCGCCGCATCGCCTCGGCGACCACATCCGTCGTCACCGCTGCAAACGCACGTACTTCGCCGCCCGCCGCCGTTGCCTTAATCAGTTGATCCATATGTATCCTTACCAATCGAGCGCGAGTTCATGCAGAACGTCGCCTGTATCTATATCAAAAATCCGTATCGTCCCATCTTCGAGCACCGCGACGGTGTTGCGCCCGTCGGGACGCTTCGAGAGTGCAGCAGAGCCGGGGTTGAGGAACACAGTATTGCCGCGTTTTTCGAGCACGTTGATGTGGACGTGACCGCTGATAAAGAGGTCTGCCCGCAGATGCTTTGCCATCGCATCTTTTTCCGCATCGGTCATGACGGCATCGCCGTGCGTGACGATGATGCGCCGCCCCTCCCACACGACATAGGCATAGGGGGACATGACAGGCAGTTCGAGACAGCTCGCATCCACGTCGGAGTCGCAGTTGCCCTTGGCGATGATGACGGGGATCTCGGATGTGTTGATGCGCTCGATCAGCCCCATCGGATTGTAGTCCTCCTTCATCGGGTTGCGTGGTCCGTGGTAGGCGACGTCGCCCGCGTGGAGAATCAGATCCGCGCCCGTGAAGAACTTCTCACACGCACGCACCCACGCGCCCTCATGCCCGTGCGTATCACTGAGTATACCGATCTTCATCTGCTCACAGCTTTCCAAGGAGACTTGCCATCTCCATCGCCGCCATTGCCGCATCCGAGCCCTTGTTGCCCGCCTTCGTGCCCGCACGCTCGATTGCCTGCTCGATGTTCTCCGTCGTCACCACGCCGAAGATCGTTGGCACCCCCGTCTGAAGTCCGACCTGTGCAACGCCCTTCGAGACTTCGTTGCAGACGTAATCGTAGTGCGTCGTTGAGCCACGAATGACCGCACCGAGGCAGAGGACAGCGTCGTACTTCCCGCTCTCCGCCATCTTCTTTGCCGCAATGGGGATCTCGAACGCCCCCGGCACCCATGCCACGTCAATATCGCTGTCTGCCGTCTCGTGACGGTGGAGCGTATCGAGTGCTCCGCTGAGCAGCTTACTTACGATGAACTCGTTAAAACGACCCGCCACGATGCCGAATTTGAGATTTTTTCCGCTGATATAGCCTTCAATGATGTTCGCCATATTATTCGCTCCTTACTCCTCCATCATCTTCACAAAACGATTGTGCGCCGATGTATTATAATATCCCAACTTATGCAGGACATACCAATCCTCAATCATAGTTTCCTCAGCAACATGAAGCGCGGTCAGAACTGCTCCGGCAAATTCCAGAGGTGCAGAACCGTTTGCCGTAATGATGTTCTGATCGAAAACCGCCTGCTTCGCCTGATAGTTCTCTGCGCCCTTGTATTTTGTCCCCTTCCACTCTTGCAGTGCAGACAAGCGGTTGCCTGTATGCTTAACCGAGTTGAGCACGCCGATGGATGCCAAAAATGCCGCCGCATCACAAATACCGCCAAGCACTTTGCCGCTGTTCACACAGTGCTCGACCAGCGGGATTATCTGCCGGGCACGTTCTTCACGCCAACACAGCCCACCGATGAGCAGCAAAGCATCGTAATCCTTCGGTGCAGAATCCACCGTATAATCCGCCGTCGCATGAATGCCGCCGATGGAGGTTACAGGCTCTTCCGAGAGGGAAACTGTCTTGACCACGATTTTCCCCTGCCCAAGCATATGAATCCCCGTCGATACATACGCCGCTTCCCAATCCGCATACTGTTCAAGAAGTGCCAGTAAAACCGTCTTCATCCCTCGCACCCTCTCACTCATTTCCCCAATTCCTCATCACTGAGGATATGCCCCATCTTTTCCTTCTTCACCGTCATATACTTGCGGTCAAATTCATGTGTGTGCATAACGAGCGGTACACGCTCGACGATCTTCAGCCCATACCCCTCAAGCCCCGCACGCTTCGCAGGATTGTTTGTCATAAGGCGAATGGTCGTGAGTCCGAGGTCGGCGAGAATCTGCGCGCCGAGTCCATAGTCGCGCAGATCCGCTGCAAAGCCGAGCTCGACATTCGCCTCGACCGTATCGCGTCCCTGATCCTGCAAGGCATAGGCGCGCATCTTGTTCGCAAGACCGATGCCGCGCCCCTCCTGCCGCACGTAGAGGACGACCCCTTCGCCCTCCGCCTCGATCTGCCGGAGCGCTGCCGCAAGCTGATCGCCGCAGTCACAGCGCATAGAGCCGAGGGCATCCCCCGTCAGGCACTCCGAGTGTACACGCACGAGCACATTTTCCTTGCCGCGCACGTTGCCCTTCACGACGGCAAGGTCACAGCGTTGATTGAGACTGTTCTCATAGGCGAGTAAACGAAAACGCCCATACTTACTGGGGAAATCTACATCAGAAATCTGGTGCACAAAGGTTTCCGTATGTTTGCGGTACTCGATCAGATCCTTGATGGTGATGATGTGCAGATCATGCTGTTTGGCAAACTTTTTCAGCTCTGGTGTACGCATCATATGCCCGTCATCCGCCATGATTTCGCAGCATAGTCCGGCGGGGAAAAGCCCGGCCATCCGCGCGAGATCCGTCGTTGCCTCCGTATGCCCTGCACGGCGCAGCACACCGCCCTCCACCGTACGCAGCGGAAAGACATGCCCCGGACGGCGAAAATGCGTAGGCTTTGCCGCAGGGTCAATGAGCATCTTCACTGTATGGCAGCGCTCGAACGCCGAGATGCCCGTCGTTGTATCGTAGGCATCAACGCTGACAGTGAACGCCGTCTCGTGATTATCCGTATTATGCTCCACCATCTGCCCAATCTCAAGTGCGTCGAGGCGGCTGCCGACAATCGGCGTACAGATGAGACCGCGTGCATACGTCGCCATAAAATTCATATGCTCTGGTGTGAGTTTTTCCGCCGCGACGATGATGTCACCCTCATTTTCTCGATCTTCATCATCAACGACAACGAGCATTTTGCCGTTTTTAATATCCTCGATTGCCTGTGCAATCGTTGCAAAATCTGACATACTATCTCTCCTAAAAACAAGGTATGTTGTGGATATACTATATTTCTATGGTTCACCATGACTAGTCTAGGGGCAGCCCACGGCATGCACAACATCTAAAATCCATGTTGCAATAAAAATTCCTGTGTAAGCCCTGTGCCCTGTGCGCCGGATCGGTGTCCGCCAAGCAGCTTCAGTGCATATTTGCCCAGAATATCTGTCTCAATGTTGAGCGGACTGCCCACGCGTTTTGCGCTGAGATTCGTCCCCGTGCGCGTATGCGGGATAAGGCTCACGGTAAAATCTGCCGCACCCACCGCCGCCACCGTGAGACTGATGCCATCGAGTGCAACCGAGCCTTTCTCGACGATCCCGCGCAGTATGCCAGCATCGGCAGCAATCGTCATCAAAACGGCATTGCCTTCCTCACGCAGTTCCGTGATACGTCCTACACCGTCAATATGTCCGCTGACAAAATGCCCGCCCATGCGCGTCGTTGGGAGCAGTGCACGTTCGAGATTGAGCGGTGCGCCGTGCGTAAGTCCCGCGAGCGAGGTCCGCCGCAGTGTCTCTGGCATGACGGCTGCACAAAAGCCACACGCGTCAAATTGCGTCACCGTGAGGCAAACGCCATTCACTGCAATGCTGTCGCCAATCTGCGCGTCGGTTTGGACACGCTTTGCCCCAATGGCGATATTGCCGCCCGACAGCCCGACAAATCTGCCGACCTCCTCAATGATTCCTGTAAACATTCCGCCTCCTCACTCCCGTACCGTACACGGATAACCCGTGAGCAAAAAATCTGCACCAATCTGCTCTACCGTTATATCGCTAAGAGGCAGTGCCGCCTGCGGACTGTCAAAGCCCGCCCCCCCGATGGGTGAAGGCGCCGCGGCGCCCCCCATCAGCAGCGGAGCGATAAAGGCATGCACCTTGTCCACGAAGCCGCCCGCAAGGAATGACCAGTTCACTGCTGCGCCGCCCTCGACAAGGAGAGAGGTATACTCCCGTGCGCCGAGCCAATCGAGCAGGACCGCGATGTCTACGTGCTCTGCGCCGAATACTGCGACCTCTGCTCCGCGTGCACGCAGGGATTCCACACGCGCCACATCCGCACGGGCACTCACAGCGATCAGTGTCGGTGCCGCTCCATCTGTCACGAGCCTAGCGTCAAGCGGCGTACGCGCCCCCGCATCGAGCACGATGCGCAGGGGATTGTGCCCCGTACGTTCAGGCAGACGTGTGGTAAGACTGGGGTCATCGGCAAGTACCGTGCCGATGCCCACAAGGATGGCATCATTCACATCACGATATTCGTGCACACGTGCGCGTGCATCCTCTCCTGTAATCCACTGCGATACACCCGCATGACTTGCTATTTTCCCGTCGAGTGTCATCGCCATTTTGAGCGTTACGAAAGGGCGCTTCGTCGTGATCCATTTGAGGAACACTTCGTTCTGCCGCCGTGCCTCCTCTGCGAGAATATCGGTGACGACCTCGATGCCCGCCGCTTCGAGCAGTGCAATCCCGCGCCCTGCCACCAGTGGATTCGGGTCACGCAGCGCTACCACCACGCGCGCGATTCCGGCAGCAATCACAGCATCTGCACAAGGACCTGTCCGCCCATGGTGCGCACACGGTTCGAGCGTCACGTAAAGCGTTGCACCGCGCGCCAGCTCGCCCGCCATACGGAGCGCATGAATCTCCGCATGCGGTTCGCCTGCCGCACGGTGCCATCCGCTCGCGATGATAATGCCGTCCCGCACAATAACTGCACCGACCAGCGGGTTTGGTGCGGTGCGTCCGCGTGCATGTTCCGCAAGGCGAAGGGCCTCCTTCATATAGGATTCGTCAAGTTCCCACCGCTTCTCATTCATGACAACCGCATCCGTCTCACGCGCCCTTTTCCAAACACGATCATCAGTCGAGTTCTGCCCGACTGAACAAATCTAAAATTAAACTCCTGTCCTCACACGCCGCCTTGAATCGGCGAATGAAGTCCGCCAGTGCCGCAGTATTACTTGAAAAAGCACAAAACATACTCGCCTCCGGATCAAAGTCAATGTGCACAGACAGCTCCGGACACTTTTCATCCAAAAACACCTGTGCAAGACTTCCCCAGTCATAACCATTTCCCTCAAACCCCTCATCGGCGCGCGTATCAAAGACCTCTTGCAGATACGTTCCGACATTCAGACAGACAGAAGCACGTCCACCGTCAAGGTTCACCCAAAAGAACGGCGCAATCTCCTGCTGAAACTGCTCTGTGTGTTCCATATTGTTCCTTTCAAAAAAAATGCCGCCGGAAGTCTCCTTCCGGCGGCACAAAAATGTCCATAAATAGACGCGCCTTTTCTCATCCAGACTGCGGAGCGGCGAAACCTCTGATAAACGCAGCTTCGTCATCCTGTATCAATCTGACGAGCTGCGCTATATCAAGAATACCTTTCTCCTTCACTGTCGGCTTCGGAATCACACCGAATCGTGCTTTCTTAGGGAAAGCTTGCGGGCTGTACCGCCGGTGGGGATTTTCACCCCGCCTCAAAGAGCATCGCTTGGATTCTATTGTAACACTCGAAATTTCTTCTGTCAATTGGCAATCTTCTTGACGCGGCAGGTCTCCTCCGCACGCCGCACGACCTCATCGAGATCTGCACCGCAGACCGCAGCCACGGCAGCCACGATGCTGCCCTCAACGAGAGGGCAATCCACCAGACGCAGGACGCGATCCTCCATTTCATCGGCAATCGTCTCCACCGTTAGAATCGCACTTCCTGCATCCATAAGAATCGCGACGCCATCCTCGCAGTATACAGAATTGATCGCACGCACAATGCGCTCATAACTCGTTCCTAAGCTGCCATCCTCTAGCCCGCCCGCCGTTGCAATGCAGGCATCTTTTGCCATCATACGGCAAGTCTCGACAACGCCATTGGCAAGTGCTGCGCTATGTGTCACAATCACAAGCCCAACCATATCAGCTGCTCCGCGGCTTCAGCCCGCCAATCGCACACACAGCACCCGCAAGCGCCGCAGGAACGAGGGTTGCCGCCTGCGGCATACGCTCTAGGATGAGCGGCCCGATGATATGGTCGTGCATGATCATCGACCCTCCCGTCCATCCGAGAATCGCCGCTCCGAGTACGATGAGTACAGGATACCGATCCATGAGTTTTCCAATCAACTGACTGCCAAAAACGACAATCGGAACACTGATGAGAAGGCCTATCACAACGAGCAGAAAATCACCGGACGAGGCGCCAGCAATGGCGAGAACATTGTCAATGCCCATCGCAGCATCCGCAATGATGATGGTCTTAACAGCCCCTGCAAAAGTATCAGCAGCCTCGATATGCTCCTCGCCCCCCGAAGGGCGCAGAAGCTTCACTGCAATCGGCAGCAGCACCAAACCACCAAGCGCCTGTAAATAAGGAACAGTGAGAAGCTGTACGGCAAAGTAGGTCATGATGAGCCGAATGAGAATCGCCCCGGCTGTACCGACATAGATGGCGCGCTTGCGGAGGTGATGCGGCAGGCGGTTGGACGCCATCGCAATGACAACAGCATTATCCCCTGCAAGCACGAGATCAAGGATGATGATGGAGACGAGCGCCACGAAAAACTGTGATGAAAAAAGCTCTATTTCCACGTACGCCCCTCCTTACTTTGCCATCATCTTGGCAAGTTTCTGGGCAAAGGCAACGGGATTTTCCGGCAGAATCCCTTCGATAAGAAGCGCTTGCGTATAGAGGAGGTCACAGTAGTCCTTAAACTCCTCGCTGTCTTTGCCCGCCGCATGCACCTTCTGCAGCTTTGCAAAAAGATCGTGGTGTGGATTGATCTCTAAGATACGCCGTGCCTTGAACATGGGATTATTCATCTCGGCAAACGTCTGCTCCATCGAGAGCGATGGCCCCGCCTCGTCCGCCACAAGGCAGACGGCACTGGAACGCAGACGCTGCGAAATCTTGACTTCGGCCACCTTTTCGCCGAGCGCCTCCTTTACATCTTTAATGAGATCGTCATTTGCCTTTGCAATGTCCTCGGTCTCCTTCTTCGCCTCCTCGCTCTCTGCGTCACCGAGATCCAGATCTCCGCGGCTGATGGAATGAAACGATTTCCCCTCGTATTCACGCACTGTCTCAACCGCAAACTCATCCACAGGGTCGAGCAGAAACAAAACCTCCAGCCCGCGCTCGCGGAGCTGTTCCATCTGCGGCAACTGTTCAATCGTTGACTGATCCTTTGCCGTTGCGTAGTAGATGCTTTTTTGGCTCTCAGGCATACGCGCAGCGTACTCTTTCAGGGAAACCAACTTCCCTTCCTTCGAGCTGCGGAACAACAGAAGATCTTTCAGTTTGTCCACCGTATCGCCGCCGGAGTACATGCTGTTGTAGATGCCAATTTTAAGGGAACGTCCGTACTCATTCCAGAACTTCTCATAATCCTCACGCTCCTTCTCGAGTTTCTTTGCAAGCGTTTTGAGGATATTTTTCTCAAGGGCCCGCCCAATGGTCTTCAGCTCACGGCTCTGCTGCAAAAGCTCCCGCGAAATGTTCAGCGAAAGATCGGGAGAATCCACAAGCCCCTTCACAAAGCGCAGATAATCCGGCAGGAGATCCTTACAGCGCTCCATGATAAACACATGACGAGAGTAAAGCTGAATCCCGGGCTCATAGTCGGACTGATAGAGATTGAACGGGGCGCGTGCAGGGATCTCCAGGAGCGCTGTATACTCGACCGTTCCCTCTGCCTTCGTGTGAAATACCTCCATCGGTGCTTCCCACTCGTGGAACTGATTCTTGAAGAAATCATTATATTCCTCGGCTTTGATCTCAGACTTCGCACGCGTCCAGAGCGGCTGCATGGAGTTGAGCGTGCGCAGCTCTGTACGCGTTGTTTTCTCCGCCCCCTCGATGACCTTGCCCTCATCATCCCTAGGCATTTCCTCAATCGTAAAATTCATCTTGATGGGATAGCGAACATAATCCGAATACTTTTTGACGAGGCGCTGCAAGGTGTAGGTATCTGTATAGTCGGTCTCCCCCTCCGTAAATTCCTTCGTCAGATGAATTGTGACCGTCGTTCCGCGGGCATCCTTTTCGGTCTCCTCAATCGTATAGCTGCCGTCACCCGCCGACTCCCAACGTGTTGCCTGAGTATCGCCCGTTTTTTTCGTGACGATGGTCACCTTATCTGCGACCATAAACGCAGAGTAAAAACCAACGCCAAACTGCCCGATGAGATCCTTATCCGGCGTGCCGCCGCTCTCCTCCTTTGCCTTTGCAAGCTGCTCCATGAATGCCTTTGTGCCGGATTTTGCGATGGTACCGATATTTTCGACCACCTCTGCACGTGACATGCCGATGCCGTTATCTGAAATCGTAAGAGTCTTACTCTCTTTGTCCGGCACGAGAAAGATCTCGTAGGCATCGCTGCCCTCGAGAATATCCCTGTTCGTCAAGCTCTCAAAGTGGAGTTTATCAATCGCATCCGAGGCGTTTGAAATCAACTCACGTAAAAAAATCTCGCGATTTGTATAGATTGAATGAATCATCAGATCCAGTAATTGCTTTGTCTCTGCTTGAAATTCATGCGTTTCTTTTGCCATTTTATCATACGCTCCTACTGTGCAGTTTTCTGCATACTGTCAGTGTATGCAGTTCTAAAAATACTGCTCCTTATATTACACCACAAACAACAAAAAGTCAAATATAAAATATAATTGTTTTTTATCGTATCTGTTCTATATGCTCCATAATTATATATGAAAGCGTGTTTTTCCACGTTTATCCAAAGATCTTTCCGCTCGTGCGCATATCCTTCATCTGTATGATAATATCAGAGATGCGCTCTACTATATCTATTGTCAGATCCGCGTAGAGCGGCAGGGTAAGCACACGATTCGCGACATGTTGGGCAACTGGTGTATCGGCGGGGTCATAGGCACCATGGAAGCACGCAAAGGAATTTGTCAGCGGGTAAAAATATTTCCGCGCCATGATATTTTTATCCGAAAGCGCTTGAAACACCTCATTGCGGCTAAAGCCAAAGACCTTCTCCTCAATGACGATTGGAAAATAGGCGTAATTGGATTCCACATCCTTTTGAACGATGTTGAGGCGAATACCGTCCACATGCGCTAAATGTTCCCGATAACACACAACGAGACGCCTACGCTTTTGAATCGCCTCATCCACATGGCGCAGGTTGCAAAGTCCCATCGCAGCCGCAAATTCATTCATTTTCGCATTGGCGCCGACATACTCCACATCCTCAGGTCCCCGTATGCCAAAATTCTTCAAATCATACAGACGCCGCCCCAGTTTTTCATCGTGATAGCAGACGGCGCCGCCCTCGATGCTGTTGAACACCTTCGTCGCATGAAAACTCAGACAGGAGGCATCCCCATAGGATGCAACACTCTTTCCCCGATAGCGCTCGCCAAAAGTATGCGCCGCATCATAGATCACCTTCAGCCCATATTTCGTCGCAATTCTTGCAATCTCGTCCACATTGCAGACATTTCCATAAACGTGAACGGGCATAATGGCTGAGGTACGGTCCGTAATCAGCGCTTCTATTTTCTCCGCATCCATCGTATAGTCCTCAGCGTTTATATCACAGAATACAGGCTTTAGACCATTGCGGACAATCGCATGCGTTGTCGAGGCGAACGTGAACGGTGTCGTAATCACTTCTCCCGTCAGATTCATCGCCTGCAGCGTCAGTTCGAGCGCCATATGCCCATTGACAATGAGTTCTAAATGCTCTGCCTGCATATACTCTTCGAGGGCGCGCTGCAGCGCTTGATGTTTTTCGCCCATATTCGTGAGCCAATGCGTCTGCCAGATGTCTTTGATTTCATCCACATACTCTTCAAAAGGGGGAAGCGATGATTTCGTCACCAGAACCTGCTTCTCCATGAAAATCACCTCATGTATTCGTCTATTTTACACACAATATACTTCATGTCATCTATATCATATCGCTGATCGCAAGGCAGGGGAACAATGTCCTGTGCAAATGAATAATCCATACTCTCTAACACCGTGTCCCTCACCACTTCCGGCCAGAGACAAGGAACATAGATCCTATGCTGTTGAAGATACTTACGTAGCCGCAGTCCTTGCCCGGGCAAATAAAGGGGGTACATAAAGAGTGCATATAGATTATTCAGCGACAGCACATTGCGTTCCTTTAATTTCTCATGCAAAGTCGCAGCATTCTCCGAGCGCTTAACTATCACCTTTTCATAGTCAACAGCACGAAGTAAATTATGCGTCAAAGAAGACATTGCACGAATCGGCAGCGTGGCGAACCGTTCCTCTTCTGTCACATAATCAGCATAATAGGACGAAGCATTTCGCTCGTATCGTCCCAAGAGAGGAAGCATATGGTTGGCTGAAGAATCCCGTTCCATCTTCTCATTTGAGAGAGCATCCGCTGCAAGGTAAGCCCCGTCTGAAACGCCAAAATATTTTCGACAGCTATAAATCGTATCAACTTGCGGGAGTGGCTTTTGAAAAAAAGCTTGAACATTATCGACAATTATATTGCCAAACTGACTCTGGTATTGCCGCAGACACGTATCCGAAAGCTGTCCATAGTAATTAACGATATAGACAACTTCATTTGCACAAGTATGATGTGTAAGCTGCGGTATAAAATTATCTTGCAAAGAATAGAAAGCAACTTCTACCCCTGCCTTTTTTGCACCCTCATATACGCTGTCACATAGAAAGCGCGGAATGTAAAGTTTTTGGTAGGATCGCGCCTTAAGAAGAAACGTCAACGCATTGCGTGCACAGTTCAAATCAATAAGACCATCATAATATTCTGTGCCGCAAAATTCCATAAGCCCAAAATAACCGCCAATCTCCCTTTTCATATGGAGCACCATTATAAAAGGCTGTAACAGAGCAAAAGCTCCCGTGTTTTGAGTACAGAGTTCTCCATAAGGACATCAAGGATGGATAGTCCAGAGAGCACAGCGTTCTTTCGCTGTGGATATACAATCTCATGACTCCGCAAAAAATGAAGTTCTATGCCATTTTCAGCAAATGTAGTTTTATCATAAAGTTCCTGTCCACCGATTGAATTGTAATATTCCGTTGCCTGAAACTGTCTGCAGATGTCTAAAACACGTTCTTCTCCATGCAAAATATGGTTTTCTGCCCACGCAGAGGAACGTACCATGTGCGTATCAATTTGAAGATATTGAGCAACTATATGCAGGGAATGTGCAAGAAAATCCCCGAGCTTCTCCTCCCCACACATGATGATATTCTCTGCCAGTGGTATTATTTCTGTATAATGCGGCGCTTTGCGATATGCCATCGCAATCGTTTGCAGCAGTTTCTCTCTCCAGCGTAAGTCTGGATTTACACGAATGTCGCAATCCTGGAAAAAGATGATGCACCTTGCATCTGCACATTGATAAATTGGGCTGTCCCATGCACATTGATTCGGTTGCGGTGAATCCACCCACTCTTGATAAAGGTAACATCATCATAGATGACATAGGTATCCACCGCGTTCAAAAGCTGCCAATAACCGATGTATGGCAGAAAATAGGGCTGCATAATTCCAAGTTTCATTGTGCACGCAGCTCCGCAAAACGATTCAATGCCATCTCATTCTTATAATCCTCAAAAAGTTTCCGCACATCGTAGACAGGCGCATAGCCAAGTTCCCGTTTCGCCTTATCCACATTCATACAGAAAGCGCCGCTGTTTTTCTTTTCCGGACAGTAAACAATTTTTGAGGGATGATCTTGTGGAGAAAACACCTCGATAATTGTATTGATTTTTTCCTGTAAAGTAATAGGATGCCCCGTTCCTACATTGTATAATCCGCCATCGCGATCAGATGTAATCGCACGCGCAAACATTTGGCTGCAATCATAAACGTAAACCATATCAGAAGCATAGTTTGGGTCTCCCCATAACTCGATCGTCTTTCCTGCTTTCGCAGATTCGACAAAGAGATGCAAAGGGTGTACTGTTTGCTTTCCATTCGGATAGTAATATGGTTCGGGGCTATACAGATAAATTGAGGGGAAACGAAACACAAAATACTTCAACCCATACTCTGCATGATAATGCTTCAAAAGCTCCCGTCCGGAATTCTTTGATATAATATAAACAGAATGATCTCCATGATAACTAAAGTTAAGAGGAAGATCATCTGTAAGCCCATATTCCCCTGGATTGTGAAGCGATATATCAAAGATGCTTGTAGAGAACAAAATACGGTCTGCATGTACCTTGCGGCAATACTCGAGCACATGATAGGTTCCCATGATATTGGTCTGCAAATACTGCTCCGCAGAATATTCCTTCATATAGGCAGGGATCACAGCCGCCAGCAGAATCACAGCATAGACATTTTCTGTCGGCAGATTTGCAAATTCCTCAGGCTTCGTAATATCGACGGATATATACTCTATTCCCATGGACTGAAATACATTTGCCACTCTGCGCCGCCCTGAGGCGATAACTTCATAGTCACTGCATAAAAAATACTCTGATAGATACTTTGCCATATACGAGCCAACATTTCCCGTCGCTCCGAACAGGATAATCTTCTTTTTCATTTGACTGGCCCCCTATGCCTGATTTCCATAAAAATACTTCTGACATTCGGCAATAAAATAATCAACCGCAGCTTCATTCTCTTTCTTAAAATTATCCAGTTTTTCCTTTAGTTTCTCACGTGTAGAAAGCGCGTATGTGATTTCCTCCTCCGAATCCCCATAGGCAACACCATAGACTGTGTCATCTCCCCTCGTATAGTCCGCCCGCGTTTTTCCCTGTTCCGGTACAACGATGGGAATACATCCACATACAGCGGCAATTGTCGCATAAAAGGTCTGCGTATCATAACAGTAGCAGTATTTCTTCTCATTAAAAATCCTTACAATATCAGGCTCGGAAAAATAATCAATGATCGGACCATCAAACGCTTTCGGCAAATCTGTTCGACCACCGCCTTTATGTAGGATATAACAATTCCCTGTACGCGCACCAAAATTTGTCTGGCGATAAAGCCAATTATCAAAATTACTTAGCCGAAGCTTACGGCAGGTAGGGTTCAATTGTGCATCATTAAAGATCTCCCGATACGAAAAATAAAGAGCATCTTTTTCATATGCTTCCTCATCTCCTGAATAACGATTGAAATATAAAAACCATCGAACAATTTTTTTAGCACGCAACATATTTCCCCAAATACCTTCAGAATAAACAACGATTGTATTATCGTCAATATCGGGAAAATACGTTCTCTTACACTCTTTTACGGGAATATAATTGTACCCTTTATAACGATGTTGCTGCAGAAATTTTGCATGTGGGAACAGTTTTGCTTTTATCACCTTTGTCACATCATGACGAAAAAACCGAATCTGATGCAATATTCTTTCCCAAAATGACGTGATCTTTATAGTGCCTTCTGCAATATAGAAAACCTTTGCATTATATCCGCGATCCATGAGCATCTTACACAGCAGATGAAAAACAATCGCACCACCGCTGTTTTGACGAGGTGTAACAAATAAAAAATTCATTGTGCTCTCCCTATTTTACTCTTACTGCACAGGAATGTATTCAAAGTTCTTCTATAATACAACGGGTTTATTGTAGCAAATCCGAAAGTCTTTCGCAAATCACTCCTCGCATTTGGCTGCTAAAAATTTTACCTTGGCATAATATATTTCTAAGCGGTCTATGCTATAATAAATATAATACGAATACACAAAAGAACGGAGGATTTTCATGAAACGCATTTCACTGTATTCATTCGTATGCACAGCCGTATGCGCGCTTGCCCTCATGCTCCCTGCCGGCAGTGCCGCCGCAGAAGCCGTCCCCCCGACGCTTACGATCAGCGGCACAGGAGGCGCCCGCATCGCCCCCGACACAGCCGCCATCACGGTTGGCGTCGTTACAGATGCAAAGGACGCAGCACAGGCACATGCGGATAACGCGGCGGCGACGGCGCGCGTACACAGTGCGCTCCATGCACTTGGCATCGCGGATCGCGACATTCAGACCGTCCACTACGACTTTTCGCCGCGCTATGATATGCGGGACGGACGTGACGGCATCATCGGCTACACGGTGCAAAACTCTGTTGTCATCACTGTCCGTGATCTCAGCAGTATCGGCAAGGTGATTGACAAAGCGCTCACGAGCGGTGCAAACCGCATAGATTCGCTCGAATTTACGGCGAGCGATACGCTCGATGCGAAAAATGCAGCAATTGCCGATGCCGTACGCGCTGCAAAGAGCAAAGCACAGGCAATAGCAAACGCTCTCGGCGTCCGCCTCGTCCGCATCGAGAATGTCTATGCAGAGACGCAGTCCGACTCGCCGCGCTCAGCAAACTTTATGCCGATGATGATGGCAAAAGACGCCTCTGCCGCCTCGACGCCGATTGCCGCAGGGGAGCTTTCCGTCGAAGCAACCGTAAATATCACCTATGTCATCGAGTAAGCCGCGCCTCTTTGCCGTCGAGGCCATGCGCGGCATCTCCATGATGGGGGTCATCGGCATCCACATCGGTGCAGAGTATCTCATGAACCCAACGCCAAACCTTCATCTTGTGGCGCTCTTTGACATCGGCACGCGCTTCAGCGTGCCGATTTTTTTCTTAATCTCAGCTTTTGGTCTGTTTTATGGGCAAAACCTGTCAGCACCCTTTTCCTACCGGAACTTTCTCGTGCGGCGTGCCCGCACCGTCGTCATCCCATATCTCACATGGTCGCTCTTTTACCTCGTCCACGACGCGTATCACTACGGCGTAGGCTTCCCATCGCTGCTCTCTTTGCCCGGCATTCTCTTTTTCGGCAACGCAAAATATCAGCTCTATTTCATGGTCATCCTCATCTGGTTCTACCTGCTGATGCCGCTCTGGCGCATCCTGCTTCGTGCGCTGACAATACGCTCCCTTACGGTACTGCTCACCCTGCAAGTAGCGTTTGACTACTGGTCAAGTTACTCTACTGCGCTGAACCTCTACGTCTATCAGCTTCCCAAGGACACCCTCTGGCACGATCTGTTGTTTTATCGGCTGAACTACTGGCCGCTGCACTACATTTTCATCTTCCTGCTCGGCGGCTTTCTCGCTCTGCATTTTGATACGTTTCGTTCGTGGATGGCGCGGCAGTGGAAAAATCTTTACGCCGTTGGTGCGCTCAGTCTTATACTGCTCCTTTTGTGGTACTACAAGCTGATTCTATACGATGGCTATACGCCCGTAGAAGCGATTTTCACGGCGCATCAGCTCTCACCGCTCGGCATCTTTTATACCATCAGCGCCTCGCTCGCACTCTTTGCATTCTTCATGCGCCTTCCTGCAGAGCGCCCTGCAGGACATATCTTCCGGCTCCTCGGCAAGCACTCCTATTTCATCTATCTCGCGCACCCGCTCACCATCACCTATCTGACTATGTGCATCGCTGCACGCGGCTATGTCCTCACCGCACCGATTGCCCTCTGTCTTTATATAGCAACGCTCATCCTGACCCTTTGGGGGGCAGTCATCGTCCGCAGGCTCGGTGCACGTGTACCGATGCTGAATATACTGACCATCGGCCTTGCACCAAAACCAAAACGGTGACATGATAAAACAGTCTCAGCGATATGCCGAGACTGTTTTATTGTGGACTGGTCAATGATATAAAACGCAAAGTCCATGATATTCTAACAGAGCCTACGAAGTGCCTCCTCCGCCATATGTGCGAGGTAGCTCGCAGTCTGTGGAATCGCCGCAGGGTCTATGGTAAATTTCGGATGATGATTCTCCGCGCCAAGCCCCGTACCGATAAAGGCAAAACAGCTTTCCATCACCTCTTGATAGTAAGCGAAGTCCTCCCCTGCCATCCACGGAGCAGCATCGACGACCTCGAAACCCTCTGCCCGCGCTATTTCCTCTGCAAGAATGCTCCACCTCTTAGTATTGACGACAGCAGGAGGTCCCGCTGTCCAAAGAACCTCTGCACGCCCGCCAAAGGCGACGGCAACCCCCTCGGCGAGCTGCTCTATGCGCTCTTTGACGAAGGTGCGGTCATCCGCATCAAAGAGCCGTATCGTCCCCTCCATCCACACATGTCCCGGCAGAACATTCCACGTTGTGCCACCCTCGATATGCGTAACGCTCACGACAGCAGGATGCAGCGGACTGACGTTGCGCGCAGCAATACTCTGCGCCGCCGTCACGAACTGTGCCGCCATAACGATGGGGTCACAGCCGCGGTCGGGCTGGGCGGCATGTGTACCGATACCGTGAAAGGCAATCTCGAATTTATCTACGGATGCCATCATACCGCCCGCACACAGCCCCAACGTCCCCACGGGATAAATGGGGCGTGCATGCACCCCAAAGATGGCAGAAACCTCCTGCAAAACACCCGTCTCCAAGATGCAGCGTGCCCCGCCCGGTGCTTCCTCCGCGGGCTGACAGACGATATAGACGGTCCCCGCAAGCGCGGCTTCATGTTCTTTGAGCATAAGCGCCGCCGCAAGCATCGATGCCATATGAAAGTCATGCCCGCAGGCGTGCATCTTCCCATCTGTCTGTGAGCGGTACGGCAGTTCTGTTTCCTCATGTATGGGCAGAGCGTCAATATCTGTCCGCAGTGCGATGATGGGCTTTTCTCCTGTTCCAATCTCTGCGACCAGCCCCGTTGCGAGTGGCAAATCGCGCACGCGAATCCCTGCACGCACAAAATCCGCACGCAGGCGTGCTGTCGTCTCAAACTCCTCATAGGAAAGCTCCGGATGCGCATGCAGCCACTTAAATTCACTGTGCGCAAATGCCATAATTTCCTGCTTTGTCATTGTTCACCTCCGATGTATAAAAGGGCTGCTATACGAAACATTTTAGCTTCGTATAGCAGCCCTATATTGTTAGACGCGGCTCTCAGCACCCCTTCCACCGACGATGGAGGTCACGAGAAAATCAGCAAATATCGTGCGACGATAGCGCTGTCCTTTTTAGAGCCCCGCTTCTTTTTTCAGCAGTGCCGCCTTATCCGTTTGCTCCCAGGGGAGGTCAACGTCAGTGCGTCCAAAATGTCCATATGCCGCCGTCTGGCGATAGATGGGACGACGAAGGTCGAGCATCTTGATGATACCCGCAGGGCGCAGGTCAAAATGCTTTTGCACGAGTGCAACAATGTTCTCCTCGTCCACTTTGCCTGTACCGAACGTATCCACCATAATGGAAACGGGACGTGCAACGCCGATGGCGTAGGCAAGCTGAATCTCAACACGGTCCGCAAGCCCCGCCGCGACGATGTTCTTTGCCACATAACGTGCCGCATATGCTGCACTGCGATCCACCTTCGTGGGATCTTTCCCCGAAAATGCTCCGCCGCCGTGCCGCGCCCATCCGCCATAGG
The DNA here is from genome assembly GCA_938045435.1 of uncultured Selenomonas sp. GTDB lineage: Bacteria > Bacillota > Negativicutes > Selenomonadales > Selenomonadaceae > Centipeda. The sequence continues at coordinate 668 of CALIBA010000026.1, read as the reverse complement.
TGTCAACGATAATCTTGCGCCCCGTAAGCCCCGAGTCGCCATGCGGGCCGCCAATAACGAACTTGCCCGTCGGATTGACGAAATATTTCGTGTCTGCACGCAAAAGGCTCGATGGGATGATCTCCTTGATGACCTTTTCAATCATATCCTTACGGATGGTCGGCAGATCGACCGCATCGTCATGCTGTGTTGAGATGACGACAGTATCGACATAGACAGGTTTGCCATCTTCATAGGCAACGGTAACCTGCGTCTTGCCATCGGGACGCAGATAGGAGAGCATGCCGTTTTTACGCACTTCTGCAAGACGCCGTGCGAGTTTATGGGCAAGCACAGTCGTGAGTGGCATGTACTCGGGTGTTTCGTTCGTCGCATACCCAAACATCATGCCCTGGTCGCCCGCTCCGATGGCCTCAGCTGCCTCCATATCCCCTTCACGCGATTCAATTGCACGGTCAACGCCCTGCGCAATATCCGGAGACTGTTCGTCCAGTGAGACAAGAATGCCGCAGGTATCGGCATCAAATCCATAGTTTGCGTTCGTATAGCCAATCTCACGCACGGTCTGGCGGATGATCTTCGGTATGTCTGCATAGCAGGATGTCGAAATCTCACCGACAACATGTGCCTGCCCCGTAGTGACGAGTGTCTCACAGGCAACCCGCCCC
>CALIBA010000025.1 GCA_938045435.1 uncultured Selenomonas sp. | reverse complement strand
ACGCAAATGGTTGAAAACTTTATAATAGAGAAATGGAGGCGATTGCGATGAGTGAGACGGAAATATTCAACCCGATGAACGACGTTGCGTTCAAGTTTATTTTCGGCAAGGAAGAACGCAAACAGATCACCATCGATTTCCTCAACACCGTACTGCATAAATCTCTTGCGCATGAAATCAGAGACATTAGCTTTCGTCAGACAGAGATGATACCCGACAGTGATGATGCCAAACTCTCACGTCTGAATATCGCCTGTGAGCTGGATACGGGAGAACTCGTCGACGTCGAAGTGCAGGTCATCAACTATAACAACATGCAGCGTCGGACACTCTTTTATTGGGCACGACTGTATCTCCTTTCCCTGACGAGAGGAGAGGGATATAACCTTCTGCGTCCCGCGATTACGATCAACCTTCTCGCATTTGAACTGCTGCCACAGGAAGAACCCGTTGCGATGTACAGCATCTACAATATCGAAAATGGAGATCGGCTGAACAACGATATGGAACTGCATTTCATTGAACTGCCGAAGTATATCAAAGCTCCGCATAAAACAATTCGCGAATCATCAAAGATGGAACGGTGGCTTGCGTATTTTGCCAACAGATTGACGAGCGAGGAAAAGGAGGAATTGGCGATGAGTGAACCTGCCATCAGAGATGCAATGGAAGCAGAGAAGATATTCATGAGCAACCCGGACGATTACCTCCGTTACGTCAACCGGCAGATGGCACTCATGGACTATCGCTCCGGACTGCAAGCCGCTGCAGAAGACGGTGAAAAACATGGTGAGAGCCGCGTGACACGCCTGATGTCCTTACTTCTTGAAGATGGGAAAATAGAAGATGCTCGGGAGGCAACCAAAAGCGAAGAATTTCGAAAAAAACTCTTTTTGCAGTATGGTATCGAGTGAGCATGCACCATCGAAGATGGAATGGTGGCTTGCGTATTGCCAATAGACTGAGCAGCGAGGAAATAGAGGCGATTGCGATGAGCGAGGCGGCAATTAACACTGCATGGGACAGGATCGAGGCGTTCATGCGCGATGCGGGACAGCGGCGTAAATATGAACAGCGTGAGAAGTATGAGCATGACTATGTGAGCGACATGGAGGGATCGTGGAAGGACGGCGTTATGCATGTTGCCTTGAATATGTTACGCGCACAAACCCCCATTGCCGTTATTAAAAAGATGACGGAAATGCCAGAATCGGCGATATTAAAACTGGCAAAAGATCATGGGCTCAGCATACAAGGATAGTGAGCGATATGGAGGGATCGTGGAAGGGTGGGCAAGCAGTGGGGATAGAGCAGATGGCGGAGGAGCATGGGGTTGAGGTTTCGCAGTGACACGTAATCGAAGATGATAAGCCGCTCATGATCGGGCGGCTTTTGTTTGACGGAACTACCTGAAAACTTTCGGGAGCCCCGTGCGGGGCTCCTTTTTATTTGACCAAAGAGAACGAATTTCTTATAATAAGCGTAAGAAATAGCGAGACTTGAGAGATACGAAGGGAGGAAAAGAGATGGAGAAAGAATGGGAGGCAGAGGCACTAGAGGCGTGGGAAAGACTGTCCATCCAAGACAACTTCATCTTTCAGCGCGTCATGCAGAATGTGAAGCTCTGCAAGTGGCTGTTGGAGCGCATCTTGAAAATAAAGATTCGTGAGATTCGCTATCCGGATACGGAAAAGAGCATCGGCATACGATTGGACAGCAAAGCCGTACGTCTCGATGTCTATGTTGAGGATGAGATCGGAACGGTTTACAACATCGAAATGCAGACGACGAAGGGGCGTGACGGCGAGCTGCCACGACGGGCGCGCTACTATCAGGGGATGATCGACATGGATCTCCTCGGGAAGGGCGTCTATTACGATGACCTACGTCAGAGTTACATCATCTTCATCTGTACCTTTGATCT
>CALIBA010000024.1 GCA_938045435.1 uncultured Selenomonas sp. | reverse complement strand
GGTATAGAAGAATCTAAAGCTACTAATAAAACTACAGAGATTGCGGATGCGACGGGCGGCGTCATCAATATCATTACGCGCAAGGGCGGAAAGAAACCAGAGGGAACACTTGATATTTCTACGGGGGTATGGAAACGGCATAATTATAAATTAAGTTATGCTGGAAATCTTGACCATGAGCGGCTAAAATATTTTATTTCACTCAGCCGTGAAATGAGTGGTGACGGAAAATATAAGGATGGGCTCAGTGGGAATACATATCGTTGGCTCAATACAGGCTATCAGGATGACGCGGCGAATATTCGCATTGACTATGATTTTGATAAAACGCATGCCCTTCATTTTGCACACAATCATATGCAGGGAGATGACGACTATCCATTAACAGCACCGGAGCGCAGATATTTTAATCCAACGGACTGGCACCGAATTATCACAGATTGGCGTGTTCATCGGAAAAGAGGAGAGGCGGACAACCCTGGATTTCGGAATCTGCGTTATTTGTGGGCGGCGACAGGGGCATATAATGCCTATAACAAAAATAACAATGATCTAACATATACATTCCATCGTGACAATGGAATGGAGAGCTTTATTCGTATCTATAATCAGCATGAACGATATTGGGGATCGTTTGGTATGGGCGACCCGCGTGATCCCAATCTCGTGCCGGATACACCTGCATGGAATGAGTGGGTAAATAATCACTATGTGGGGCGCTCTTATAAAGGCTGGTTCTACCGTATGGAGAACTACGGCATCCAGCTTCAGCTTGGCAAGGCATATGGGAAGCATAATGTATTATCCACATGGACATATGACCGTTCAAAGTTTGATAACTATGATCTTGATGAGGGAAAGACGTCATCGATGGAACGCTCGTCCATCATTGGCTATTTGCAGGATAAGATTTTTGTCTCGGATAAATTTGAGATCACGCCGTCGCTCCGCTATGCCCGTTATACAGAGGCGAGCGAGGTGGATGGGGATGGGGAACGCACATCGAACGGGCGGACGCGCGGCGCATTCACCCCATCGATCAACATGCAATATGCGTTTGGGCAGGGAACAAGTGCCTATTTCGGTTATACCCGTGTCCATCGCCCCTTGCGCCCCAAGGATTATACATCAAGCTATGAAGATCCAACCGGGAGATCTATGCTTGCCAAATTAAAAGATGAACGTGGTGATGTGTGGACCATGGGGGTGCGTCACTCGTTTTCCCGAAAGACCTCTGCAGCCATACACTATGACTATACATGGATGAGCAACGCTGTTGTCGGTTATAATGTTCTTGACCCTAATTATCCAAATCGTTCCTTTTATCGTGCGGTCAATGCGAGAGAAGTGAAGAAATCCTTTAATATTACATTGCAGCATCGGTTCAACAAACATTTAATGCTGAGTGCGGATTACTTTCATGCATATGACCGTTATTCGGCAAAGGACGGGATAATCTTTGATCCGGATTTGAGCTGGGCGGACGGAAATATCAACTCGATTATCAATGAGATGCGTCCCACAAATGTATATAAGGTTGATCTTGCCTATGATAATAGGCGTTTGAACATGTCCATGATGGGAACATGGTATACAGGAATGAATACAATGGCGTTTACAGATTCTCGCAAACTGATCCTAGACTTTAATATCAATTATAAACTGCGTGAAGATATGACAGTATACACATCGGTTGAGAACCTGACAAATACGGCATATGAGACTGTATATTCTGAGTACTATGGGCGTGCTGCCTATCCGGAACTCGGACGCGCATTCATGTTTGGTGTAAAGTATAAATTCTGATGCCTCTTACTGGAATGACGGGTCAGCTGCCTTGGCTGCCTGCTATTCTTTTTGAGGCGGTGATTCTATGAAGAATATGAAGAAGGCGCTGTTCTTTTTACTGATGGCCGCGATATTGGCGCTGTTTTTATCCCCGAGCAGTGAGGAGAAGATATATGAGTGCGCGGAGAAGCATACCGCAGGGGCGTCCTCACATTATCCCGTAGAGATTGATACCTATGATTCGAGCGGGGCACCGATGCATATCACGTTTGCCCATGCACCCATGCGCATTGTTGTGGATGAGGTGAATGCGCTGGAGACGTTGCTGATCCTCGGTCAGGGAGATAAGATCGTCGGGGCGGCATTGAACACGTCAGGCGTTTCCTATGCACGCCTCAAACAGACATATCCACAGGAGTTTGCCAAAGTAGAACCTGTGATTCAAAATACGATTGGACGCGAGCAGGCGGTCGCCTTGCAGCCGGATTTTATACTTGCATGGAAGGCATCCTTCGCGCCCCGTTGGTATGGCAGTACCTCATGGTGGCAGGAGCGCGGGGTTAACACCTATGTGATTGCAACAGCGAATCATGTTTTGCAGCGTGCAACGGTTGAGGATGAATGTAAATTTATCGATGACATGGGGCGTATCTTCGATCGGCAGGAGCAGACAGATGCGCTGCTGGATGATATACGTGCATCGCTGCGAATGGATGAGGAGGCAGTGGGGGGCAGAGCGTCACAGTCGGTGCTTGTCGTTGAGGTAGATGGGGGCGATATACTAAACTATGACGAGGGCTGGGTGGTTGGGGATATGGTGCGCCGTCTCGGTGGACATATTCCACTGACAGGAAAATATATTGGTGAGGAGGAACTGGTCTCCTGCGACCCGGATGTGATTTTCGCTGCATACAATGATGAATATGGGAAACATTTTTCCGAGCATTTTTTTGAGGGAGTGCGCTTTAACTCGATGCGTGCGGTTCAAAATGGGCGCGTCCACTTTATTCCTGTGGAGTATGTCTATACGCCTGCCTTTAAGACCCTCGATGGCATTCGTGCAATTCGGCGGGGGATGTACCCCGACGAATAAATATGGGTCGTGACCCAGTTGAGAGAGCGCAGCGAACGAAACAATAATCCACCCGCTATGCGGGTGGATGACAAAAAGTGATAAATCCCTCACAGCCTTTGGATTTTCCAAAATGGCTGTGAGGGATTTATGCATGTTTTCTTATTCACCCATTACGACAATCATACATGTTCGCGTTCGTGCGCGTGTGCGGTCGAAGTCAACAAAGTAACAGTAACCCGTCGTGCCAACACCGAGTTTTCCGTCTGTGACTTCAAAGGTTTCTGAGGAACCGATGAGGGTCGCTTTAAGATGTGCGTCACAGTTCCAGAGCGCGGTGCGGTCACCGCCTGGCAGATAGCGTTCGGCATCGGGCCAACGCTCCACTGCTCTGTAATGTTCTTCTCCCGGGTACTGGTACTGGCCCCACCCAGTTTGATTCGGGATGATTTTTTCAAGGGCAGCGTTCAGATCGTTCTGTAAAAACTCTGTGCCATGTTCGTCCACATCGTGTACGAATTCCTCGAAGAACACGGCGCAGGTTGTATGCGGGGAAATAACGGCTGCGATACCTTCTTGGATACCGCTCTCTGTGATGGCAGCACGCAGTTCTGGTGTAATATTGATAAAGGTTGGTGTTTTGCCATGGGACGTGAGGGTAAGGTGTTTTTTAAAAACGCTCATTCAAGATTCCTCCTTGGTGATGCTTCTTTATCCCAAAGAGGAAATCAAGCGGCGTTATCCGTTGGATTGCGTTTAGATGCGGCGCGGATAATGGCCTCAGCCATCTCCATGATGCGTTTTCCGGGATCGGGGGCGTTTAGGATGCCGCTCGTGGCGCCGCTGCCGTCTGCACCGAGCTGCACAACACGATAGACATCGTCTGCTGTTGTGATGCCTGATGCGATCATGATGCCAATGGATGGATCGATGCTGCGAATTTTCGCAACAATCGAAGTCGTATAGTTATCATCTGCTGTTTTTCCCGTTCCAATGAGGTCGGTCGGCTCGCATAGGAGAATGTCGGGATGGAGCGCTGCGACAGCGATGCCTTCGGCGAGAGAATCTGCGCAGACAATCGTTTCCATACCGACCTCGCGTGCACGCGGGATGGTTTTGGCCAGTTCTGCAAGCGTCATTGGGTGCTCGGCATGGTTGAGGAAGGTTGCACGTGCACCTGCCTCATGCAGCGCCTCTGGAAGGAGGTGTCCCATGCCGCGCCCCGGTCTTAGGCTCTCCATCGCCTGTGCTGTGAGAATGATGGCATCTGTGTGCGCATGGATGTAGCGAATATCAGAAAAGGGACAGGTAAAGTAAATCCTAAGCCCGGTCTTTTTCGCTGCGGCGTCAGCTGCCCGTGCAAGTGCAAGCGCAGCTTCTCCATAGAGGTAGGATTTGGGGTTGACGACGAGAAATGGTACTGTGCTGCGCATAAAAGAGTGCCTCCTTTTTTGTTAAAACTTACCACTGGATAATGATATATTACCACAGGTAAATATGTTTTGCAAGAGATGTTATTGACAAAAGGGCGCCTCCGGGCACATACTATTGACACAAAAATATGAGCAGCAAAGGGAGGGGACACATTTGTCTGTCCGAAAACTGCGGCGGCTTCATGAAAAGATCCGCGAGGCAATGGAGCGGAAATTCGCTGACCTTGCATATTTTTCTCCGATTCCCGGAGAACGCGAGCTGAGTGTTGCGTTTGGCGTGAGTCGCCCTACGGTGCGCAAGGCGCTCGAACTCCTAGAAGCAGAGAATAAAATTGTCCGCATACAGGGACGTGGTTCGTTCTATACAGGGGAGAAGATTCCCGTCGATTACGCTGAGGCCGCCCAGCGTGGATTTGGGCTTGCACAGATGTTTTCTGCTGAGGGGCGCGTCACGCGCAGCATGGTGCTTCAGCAGCTGGTGGAACCCGCCCGCGGCAATCTCGCTGCGATGCTCTGCATTGAGAGCGGGACGCTCGTCTTTCATTTGAAGCGTTTACGTTATGTTGATGAGCGGATCTATGCCGTTACGGATGACTATGTTCCGCTTGCACTGTGCCCGGCGCTCGTGCATACGGACTTTACGAAAGATGGGCTTTTGCGTACGCTTGCAGCACATGATGTGCACCCCTATGCAGAGGATAAGACCATCGAGGTTATTCCTGCAAGTCCGGAGACCGCGCTCTATCTCGAGGTGGCAGAGGGCGCGCCGATCTTTGTAACGCGCATTTTGACGACGGATCAAGAGGGGCAGATCATCCAGTATGCAACATCGAAGGCGGATGCGTTTAAGAGCCGTTTTCGCGTGCGTTCGACGAAGGGGGATATAACCACTGGTAAGTAATATATTGATAAATAGTTGAAAGCATCAAAACTGCCGGCACATCGACAGTTTTGATGCTTTTGTAGTGCATGTGAAATGCTGCGGATGGGATGGTGAAAAAACGCTCTAAGGAGGATGCGGAAATCGTATATTTACAAAAATTCAATAAAGTACAGATTGTAAAGAAACTGTTCTGATGATATAATTCCTTTGGCAGCCAGAATGGGAATCTCAGCGCGTGCAGGGCGTTATGGAAGGAGGAAGGGCACATGCAGACAGAGGTGCTCCTTGGTGTACTTTTCGTCCTGTTCGTTGGCCAAGTCTTAGGGACGCATTTGCAGGTAAAGGCGTATCGGCATGCTGTTCGGCAGATGCACCGCCTGGGCAATGTTGGCATCGGTTCGCGTCGGCGCAGGTTCGGCCCCTCGAACATTGTCATCATCGCGTGCAATTCCGACGGACGCATTCTAGATGGGCGCATGATGCAGGGGATGACGATTCTCAGCAGGTTTCGTCCCATGGAGGACATCGTGGGACGGACGATTTACGAACTGCATGAGGCGTATACAGCATTGCCGGAGAAGCGGCGTGTGTATTACAAGGGACATATCCAAGCAATCGAGGCGCTTATAACACGTCTCCAGAGCGTCCCATAGCATCGCTTCAGAGGCGCTCGTTTTGAGGATGTCGGTTGATTGGCGCAGAGAAAAGGAGGAACGTGCATGTATCAATCCGTGAAGATTGTTGCCGGAAAGGGCGGTTGGGGCGGTCCGCTCATACTTGTTCCAACTGAGAAAAAGAATAAGATTGTCAGCGTGACGGGCGGGGGCGTCCATCCAGTCGCGGCAGGGATTGCAGAGATGACAGGATGTCAGGCGGTCGATGGCTTTACAACGGGGGTACCGGATGAGGAGATCCTGCTTGCCGTTGTGGACTGCGGCGGGACGGCGCGCTGCGGTGTCTATCCGAAAAAGGGAGTTCTGACGGCAAATTTATTGCCCGTTGGAAAAACCGGCCCGCTTGCACAGTTCATCACAAAGGAGCTTTATGTTTCTGCCGTCGATCTATCCTGCGTCGCGCGCACCGATGAGGGGGAGATTGCCGTTTTGCAGGAGGCATCTGTCTATGTGCCAAAGACCAAGGAGCAGGCAAAGGCGGAGGTTCGAAAGCTGCAAGGAGCACGGGAAAAGAATTTTGTCACACGTCTCGGCGTTGCCATCGGCGGCATCGTCAATAAATTTTATGCGGCAGGGCGTGAGACCATTGACATCACGATTAAGAGCATCCTGCCGTTTATGGCATTCGTTTCTATGATTCTTGGCATCATCAGTGTATCGGGGCTCGGGGAAGTCATTGCAACGACGATCTCACCGCTTGCGAGCACGCTGCCCGGGATGCTCCTCATCTCTCTCATCTGTGCCGTTCCTTTCATATCTCCTGTACTTGGCCCTGGCGCTGTCATTGCGCAGGTCGTTGGGACGCTGCTCGGCGCACAGATTGGTATGGGCAATATCCCGCCGCAGTATGCACTGCCTGCACTTTTTGCCATCAATGCACAGGTCGGCGCAGATTTTGTCCCTGTGGGGCTTAGTCTTGGTGAGGCGGATCCTGAGACCATCGAGCTTGGCGTTCCCGCTGTCCTGTACTCGCGCGTTATCACGGGCCCTCTCGCCGTTCTCATCGCATACGCGGCCAGTATTGGGCTTTACTAAGGAGGGCTTGGAGATGGAACTCATTGCAGCAGCGGCAAATGGTTTTATGGAGCTTTTTCGTGCAGGGGCGGCGACGTTTACCTCTTGGGTTACGGGAATCATCCCGCTCCTCGTTATTATGATGACAGCGGTCAATTCGGTTATCAAACTCATTGGTGAGGAGCGCGTGAACGGGATAGCGCAGCGTGCGACGCAGAACATCATTACGCGCTATACAGTGCTTCCTGTCCTTGCGGTACTTTTTCTTGGCAATCCGATGTGCTATACGTTCGGGAATTTTGTTGAGCAGAAATATAAACCTGCGTACTATGATGCGGCGGTCAGTTTTGTGCATCCGGTCACGGGGCTTTTTCCGCATGCCAATGGCGGTGAATTGTTCGTCTACATGGGCATCGCATCTGGGATTACGATACTCGGACTGCCGCTAGGGGACCTGGCCGTGCGCTACTTCCTCGTGGGCATTGTCGTTATCCTCATCCGTGGCATCATCACTGAGAAAATCTATCTCTATATGAAGCACCGTGAGGAAAAGCAAGCACAAGGCTGAGGGAATCCTATGAAATTTTACTGTGAAATCACAAGCTGGGGAGAAGCGGCGCTGTCCTTTTTGGAGGATCCGGAGGCAAACTTCATCATCATATTCAACAACAGTGCACCAGCGGAGTTGGCGGAGATCTCCGTACTCCATACGACGGCGAACTATAATGCAGATCCCGCAGTCGGCGATACGCTGATTATCTGCGATAAGGTATTTAACATTACGGCGATTGGCGATGAGGTACTGCACACACTAAAGGAACTTGGACACTGTACGCTTTCCTTCAAGGGCGTAAGAGAGCCGGAGCGTCCCGGCTGCATCATGCTGGATGGGGATGTACCGCTCGTTCGGGAAGATGTCCGGATGGGAGCGACCATCGAAATCTATTGAATGCAGGAAAGCAGGGGAGCCGTCCGCACGGCTCCCTTTTCCGGCACTTTGATAGAAAAAATGTCAACATCAAAAAGCAGATGAAAAATATGTGAACGGCGCTCTATGGCTGGATGATTGGGGGACTGTCCGTGAAGAAGATCATTGATGATGTACGCCTTATCTTCAAGTGCTGCAGTCTATATTATCAGGATGGACTTGGGCAAAAGGAGATCTGCGAGGTACTCGGTATCTCGCGTCCGACGGTTTCCCGCATGCTCAGCATCGGGAGGGAGCGGGGCATCGTCCGCATCGAGATTCAAAATCCGGATAATATTGCTTATGGGCAAATGGAACGTACTTTGGAAAAAAAGTACGGATTGCAGGAGGTCGTTATCGTCCCCTCAAGCCCCCTCTCGGATGGGCGCAGACCGCTGAATTCACAGCTTGGCAGTGCTGCGCTTGAGTATCTCCTGCGTGTTCTTATGGACGGCTATTTGGTCGGCATTACAATGGGGCTTGCGATACAAAGCGTCGTACGCTCTGATTACTTTATCCGCAGCCCCATCGACGTGACTTTTGTGCCGCTCGTGGGTGGCGTTGCAGAGAGCCGTCTGGACATTCATTCGAACTACTTAGCGCAGGAATTTGCGGACCGCTTTGGCGGCAAATGCATTCAGTTCTTTTCTCCGGCGGTCTTTTCGCGGCGCGAAGTGCTTAAAGGTTTTTTGGAGGAACGGACGATTCAGAACGTGATTCGCATGTATGCGCGCCTTGATCTTGTATTGATGGGCATTGGCATCCCTTCGACGGAGCATTCTACCATCCTCCAAACCGGCTATGTGGACAGTGCTGTTCTTGAAGGTTTTGCTGCGCAGGGCGCTGTGGGAGATATTGCTCTGCGTTATTTTAACGGGCAGGGCGATCCATCCCCCTTTGAGGAATTTAATGAACGCGTGGCCGGGATTTCTCTTGATACACTGAAAAATATTCCGCGCCGCGTCGGTGTCGTGGGTGGACGCCAAAAGATAAGGGCAGTGCGCGGTGCAATCCGCGGCGGATTCATCAATGTGCTCATTACGGATATTGATTGTGCGCAGGGGCTGTTATAATATGTGCCATCGAAAAAACAGTTTTTCTTTCCCTTTTGATTTGGCAAGGGCTTCCGTATAGCTGTTATCTATGGTACAATGCAGGGACAATATTCGGACTCTGTGAGGTGTGCGTTTACATGAACGATGAGAAGAATCTTTCTTGGGTACTGTATCTTTTGCTGCTCGTTATTCTCGCCTTCCAAATCCTCTTTGGGATTGGCGGAACACCGCTTCTCGATCCAGATGAGCCAGTGTATGCGGAGACAGCAAAGGAGATGATTCGCTTTAATGATTATCTCTCTCCGCGCATCTACAATGAATACTGGTATGACAAGCCGCCTATTTTCTACTGGCTCGTCGCATTGTCCATCAAGTTGTTTGGTGGATTCAGCGAGCTTGCAGCACGTCTGCCGGCGTCACTCATGGCGATTGGATCGATTCTCATGACGGCACTTGCTGCGGCACGCATTTTCGGTGCACGGACAGGATTTTGGGCAGGAATCGTCATGGGGACGAACATCATGCTCATGTATATGGGCAAGGCCTCTGTCACCGATACCACATTGTTGTTCTTCCTGACAGCAGCGCTCTTTTCCTTTATCCATCGCCACTATTGGCTTATGTACCTTGCATGTGGCTTTGCGGTCATGACGAAGGGACCGATCGGCGTCGTCTTTCCCGCGGGGATTATCTTTTCCTATTTGCTCGTAACGCGCCAGCTCCAAGAGCTGCTGCGGATGCATGTCCTGCGCGGACTTCTGCTCGTCCTCGCTGTCGGGATGCCATGGTATATCTATATGTATCAAGCACATGGCGTCGCGTTTATCTATGAGTTTATCGGATTTCACAATATCAGTAGATTTGCAGCACCGCTGCATCCCGCCCGTGCCCATTGGTGGTTCTACCTGCCGGTTATCGTTCTCGGTTTTTTCCCGTGGACAGGGCTTCTCATCCAGTCCGTCAAGAATGCGTTTAGAAAGAGCTTCGGTGAGGAGTGGCAGCTAATTACATTCTTCCAAGTGTGGTGGATCTTTGTCCTGCTCTTTTTCTCCCTTGCACAAACAAAGCAAGTCTCCTATATGCTCCTTTTAACCCCAGCGCTTTCGACCGTGATCGCGTGGAATCTCACACGCACACTGGAAGAGTGGCAGGAGACACATTTCGCCTGGGCGGGCGGCAGTGCGCTGATGTTCCTTGCACTTGGTCTTGGTTGGCTCATGAGCGGGGACAGTTTTCCAGAACTTGCAGAGGGAGGATTGTGGCTCGGCATCCTCACACTGGTTTTAGGGACAGCAATCATCTACTGTATCACAGCGACCCACCACCTGCTTCTTGCAGCATGGCTGCATGCTGTGGCAGGTATTGTGACTATGGGCATTGCATTCGGCATACTGGTTCCCGCGGTCGCAGGGTACTTCAGTGTGAAACAAATAGCCCATACCTATGCTGCGGACTATCATGAGACAGCTGAGCAGGAGGGGCGGGCGCTCTATATCGATAAGCAGCTGCGACCAGGGGTCATGCTCTATACGGATATTCCGGGCATTGAGGCAGATACGAATCGTCCGGAATCGCTGGCGGCACTGCGTGCAGATACACGCCCCAAATATATTATCATGCGGGAGTATATGTATCAAAAGAAGAATGAGGAACTTGGCGGTGGCGACTGGGAGCTTGTCGAAAACGCGCATGGAATCTGTATCTATAGGACGCACAAATGATGCAGGAGCCGGTTCTTTATCTCGTTGTCCCATGCTACAACGAGCAGGATGTGCTCTATGATACGGCAGAGAAACTCCTGCAAAAGATGACCCGCCTCATCGAAGACAGACACATCAGTGCACGCAGCCGGATTGCTTTTGTCAATGACGGCAGCCGTGACCGGACATGGGAGCTTATCATCGACTGCACGATGCGCAGTCCGCTCTTTTCCGGCATCAATCTCGCGCATAACGAGGGGCATCAGCATGCACTCCTTGCAGGATTGATGACGGTACGTGCATATGCCGATGTGACAATCAGTCTGGATGCAGATCTTCAGGATGATATTGATGCCATTGATGCAATGCTCAAAAAGTATGTGGCAGGGGCAAATATCGTCTATGGTGTACGCGAGAACCGTGAGACGGATGCCTTTTTGAAACGTTTTACCGCAGAGACATTTTACCGTGCCATGCGGGGGCTTGGTGCGGATATTATATTCAACCATGCGGATTTTCGGCTGATGGATCGGCATGCACTCGATGCACTTGCGGCATACCGTGAGGTTAACCTCTTTCTGCGCGGGCTTGTCCCCATGATTGGACTTCGTCATGATATTGTTTACTATGTGCGCAAACGGCGGCTTGCGGGCGTGTCTAAATATCCATGGCGCCGCATGGCATCTTTTGCGTGGGAGGGGGTCACCTCTCTTTCAGCACGTCCCATCCGGCTCATCTCTCAGATGGGGATGTTCATTTCCTTTATCAGTGGACTCATTCTCATCTGGTCGGTGATTCGTTATTTCATTGGTGAGACCATCGTTGGATGGACCAGTCTGGTCGTTTCTCTCTGGTTCCTTGGGGGACTTATCCTGCTCTCCATCGGGGTCATTGGTGAATACGTTGCGAAGATTTATCTTGAGGTCAAACGTCGGCCGCGCTACCTTGTGCAGGATTTTATTGATGGAAATCAAAGAGAAGAGATGAGCATACATGAAACATAGCGAGATCTGTGGAACATCTTTATAGATGGAAAGCGATGCATATACGTGGATGGATTGAAGACATACCTACTGGTCTTACATGATGAGAGACGACCGTACTGTAAAATATTTTTGCAGTATGGTTATTTTTTTTAGGAAAAAAGAAGGATATTTTATCTTTATGGAGAATTATTATTTATAAAAGACAAGATAGATGGAGTTTATCTATCTTTCCGTCTTATATCAAACTTTGCTGTGTATTTTATATTAATAGGAGGTTTTTTTATGTCAGTATTTTATCTTGCGGGCAAAACACATATGGTTGAAGTATATGGGAATGATAAGCTCGATCTTTCCTGTTGCGGCAATGCACTCACGCCGATTGAGCCGAACACGGTGGACGCAGCGCAGGAAAAGCATGTTCCCGTACCGACATATGATGCAGCGAAAAACGAGGTACATGTGAGTGTCGGCTCTGTTGCACATCCTATGACAGAGGAGCATCTCATCAACTGGGTCATGCTCGTGACCAAGCGTGGAACGCAGCGTATCGACCTTACCCCGACGGATGCACCTACTGTGACGTTCCGTCTCGCGGACGGTGATGCGCCCGTGCGCGTACTCGCATACTGCAACCTGCATGGACTTTGGCAGGCAGAGATCTAAAGATTTTCTTATGCAACAGCCAACTGTAGAAAATAAAGCTTCTGCGGTTGGTTGTTTTTATTGCAGTGCATTTGAGTGATCTTAGTCGATCCTCTCCTACATTTTAGGAAGAAGATCTTGCATAGTATAGGGAGATACAATACAATTATAATATACTTATCCTCCAGAACATATCATTAATTTAGGAAAGGGATGATCATCAGGGCATTTCCCAAAGAATTTTCTCAAATTAGGAGGTTTGTTATGAGCATGGAAGATAAACTGAAAGCCGAGGAGATTGAGAATCTGGACTTTGAGAAGTATGAGGACAAATACTCTGAGGCGGGTTTGTGGGACAAGATTCGCAAGAACATCGCAAAGATCGGTGTGAAGGTGATCTATCAGGCACTGCT
>CALIBA010000023.1 GCA_938045435.1 uncultured Selenomonas sp. | reverse complement strand
GGGAAATATGGAGAAACACTAACAGAGCCAACACTAGGACATCCAAACGAGGGGACATCTGACACGTTCCTTTGTGCCGGTCCTTTTGATACGATTGAACAGCCTAAAAACTTAGCGATATACATGAAAACAAAGTTTTTCCGTGCACTTTTGGGTATCAAGAAAGTGACGCAGCACTGTCCGCCTAAAGTTTGGTCTTTGATTCCCCTCCAAGATTTTTCCCTCTCTTCGGATATTGACTGGTCGCAGTCTGTTGCGGAGATTGACCGACAACTCTATGCGAAGTATGGGCTTTCGGTGGAGGAGATTGCCTTTATCGAGTCCCATGTAAAGGAGATGACGTGATGGCGGTGCAGATCAACTCGTTTGCGCGTATTGTCCCGATGATCTATGCCTACAACACACCTGGTGTCTCCTATCACGAGGGCTGGACGAAGGTCGGCTACACGGAGCGGCAGACGGTCGAGCAGCGCATCGCACAGCAGACGCATACGGCGCATATTCACTGGGAACTCGCATGGGCGGACAATGCGATGTATAAGGACGGCTCGGGCGAATACTTCATCGACCACGATTTCCACGCCTATCTGGAATCCCTGCAAGTGGAGCGTGAGCCGCATACGGAGTGGTTTCATGCGGATGGCGGGACACTGCTCGGACATTTTCATCGTTTTGCGAGCCGCAAAACACCGCAGACGGTGGCGAAGCACACTTATGAGCTGCGCCGCGAGCAGGCGGATGCGGTGCAGATGACGGCGGACTATTTCAAGAATGGCGGGACGGAGTTCCTCTGGAATGCGAAGCCGCGTTTCGGCAAGACGCTGACTTCCTACGATCTCATTCGCAGGATGGGCTTTACGAAGGTGCTGATCGTGACGAACCGTCCGAGCATTGCGAATTCGTGGGCAGAGGATTTTCACCGTTTCATCGCGTGGCGCGGAGATCTCGCCTTTGTCTCGGATACGGAGGCACTGCGCGGACGTGCGGGGGTTCTTGGACGCGAGGCATATACGTCGCTGCCGAATGTAGAGGAGATCGGCATGGTGGCGTTCGAGTCTCTGCAGGGGCTCAAGGGCTCGGTGTATTTTGGCGGGGAGTTTGACAAGCTGCGCTGGGTGAGTGAGTTGCCCTTTGATCTTCTTATCGTGGACGAGGCGCAGGAGGGCGTGGATACGATGCGCACGGAGCGTGCGTTTCGTCAGATTCATCGTGCGCATACGCTCTATCTCTCCGGGACTCCGTTCAAGGCTCTTGCGAGTGCGCAGTTCGCGGCCGATCAGATCTACAACTGGTCGTATGCGGACGAGCAGGAGGCAAAGGCACAGTGGGCGGGGGACGGGTACAATCCATACGAGCCGCTGCCGCAGCTCTCGATGTTCACGTATCAGCTTTCGCCGATGCTCGCAGAGGATCTGCGGCATGGGATTGATCTTGAGGATGAGAGTGTAAACTATGCGTTCGATCTGAATGAGTTTTTCGCCACAAATGAGGGCGGGCGATTCGTCCACGAGGCGGAGATTCGGAAGTTCCTTCATGCGCTCCGTACAAATGAAAAATATCCGTTCTCGACGGAGGAACTGCGGAGGGAGCTGCCGCATACGCTCTGGCTGCTGAACCGCGTTGCGAGTGCAAAGGCTCTGGCGCGGCTGCTGCGGGAAGATCCCGTGTTTCGGGACTATGAGGTCGTGCTCGCGGCGGGGGACGGTGCGCTCGATGATGTGCGTGCGAATGATGCGGCGTATGACCGTGTGCGCGAGACAATCCGTAAACACGCACGGACGATTACGCTGAGTGTGGGGCAGCTGACGGTGGGTGTGACGATCCCGGAGTGGTGCGGCGTGCTGATGCTGTGCAATCTGCAGAGTCCATCCTCCTATATGCAGGCGGCATTTCGTGCGCAGAATCCGTGTACGCTGACGGTCAACGGACAGCGGATGCGTAAGGAGCGGGCGTATGTCTTTGACTTCGACCCCGCACGAACGCTCATCATTTTTGACGAGTTCGCAAACAATCTCTCGCCCGAGACTACCGACGGGCGCGGAACGGGGGCGGCGCGTGAGACGAATATCCGCCGTCTGCTGAACTTCTTCCCCGTGCTTGGCGAGGATGATGCGGGGCGCATGGTGCAGCTGTATGCGGCGCAGGTGCTGACGATTCCGCGCCGGCTCAAGAGTATGGAGGTGGTGCGGCGCGGCTTTCTGTCGAATTTCCTCTTTCGGGACATCGGCATGGTCTTTGGTGCGCCCGCGATTGTGCGGGATATTATGGACAAGCTGACACCTGCGCAGGAGGATACGCGCAAAAATAATGCGCCTTCGCTGGACGGGCTTTCGTCCGTCGCGGTGGATGAGAACGGTGATGCAGTGATCTCCAACGAGATTGTGATCGGCAGGACGCAGGATATTTTTGATGCGAAGCACTATGCCGAGATCGAGGAGCATATCGCGCCGCACATCGACGGCATCGCTGTGAGCGACGGGGCTGCGGCAGTGCAGGCGTCGATGGAGCAGCTTGCGGCGACGGTGAAGGAGAAGGTGCGTACGGAGATTGTCGCGCCTGTGGCGGATGCCTACGAGGTGAAGGCGGGGGCGCGGAAGCATCTCTTGGAGCAGACAGAGCGTGAGATTGATCGGCGGCTTGAGGAGCTGCGCGGGGACTATGTGCAGGAGGAGAATATCGCACGGGCGGAGCTCATGCGTCAGCGTTTCGCCGCCGAGACGCAGGCGGAGGTGCAGGCGGCGGAGGAGCGTTTTGACACACGCATTGCCGAGGCACTGGACGCGCTCAAGGCATCGGCGGCGGTCGTGGTCAAGGAGACGATCGAGAACAAGCCCGCCGAACTCGTGGAGCGCATGGAACGCGTGAAGGCAGAGGAGAAGAAGCGCACGATGGAGGATGAGGTGCGTGCGCGGCTGCGCGGGTTCTCGCGGACGATTCCGAGCTTTATCATGGCGTATGGCGATGAGAACATGACGCTCGCGAATTTCGACGACTATACGGATGATGATGTGTTTGAGGAGGTCACGGGCATCAGCGAGGCGGATTTTCGTTTTCTGCGCGATGGCGGGACATATCTCAACCCCGAGACGGGCGCAAAAGAGCATTTCGCGGGGCATATCTTTGATGAGGTGGTCTTTAACGATTCCATTGCGGAGTTCATGAAGAAGAAGCGGGAACTGGCGGACTACTTCGACGAGGGGCATACCGAGGATATTTTCGACTATATCCCGCCGCAGAAGACGAACCAGATTTTTACGCCGCGCAGGGTTGTGCGGCAGATGGTGGATGCGCTTGAGCGTGAGAATCCAGGCTGCTATGATGATCCGACGCACACGTTTGCCGATCTCTATATGAAGTCGGGGCTCTATATCACAGAGATTGTGAAGCGGCTCTATCACTCGGACAAAATAAAAGCAGAATACCCGAATGACGCGGAGCGTATTCGGCATATTCTGCAGCATCAGGTCTATGGGATGGCACCGACGCGCATCATCTACCTCATCGCGACAAATTATATTCTGGGCTTTGATGAGAAGATGCGCTTGGAGACGAAGAATTTCGTTCAGGCAGATGCGGCACAGGCGGCGAAGGAGGGACGGCTGACGGAGCTGGTGGAAAAGCATTTTGGCTGAGAGGTTTATCCCTTCGCCATAAATGTGCGGTAGGTGTGTTCCATTTCCTTGCGGGTTTTGCTTGCTGGCCAAAGCTCGCCGAGTGCGCCCTCACGCATCCCTGCGGCGAGGTAGTTGTAGAGGTTTGGATTATCTGTGCTGAGATGCGCGATCAGCTCTTTGATGGTCTGACGCGTGGTGTTGCCGTTATGCGGACAGGGCGAGGGGAGCGGGATAAAGCCATGATATGCGATAGCGTCAATAATCTCCTGTTCGCGGAAATAGACAAGGGGGCGGATGACAGTGAGACCTGTCTTGTCAAGATAGGTCTTCGGACGGAAGGTGTTCAGCTGCCCAGAGTAGAATAAACTCATGAGAAAGGTTTCCACGGCATCGTCATGGTGGTGTGCGTAGGCGACCTTATTCATTTTGTGCTCTACGGCATAGCGGTTGACCGCACCGCGTCGGAAAAATGCGCAGGTGAAGCAGGGGCTTTTGTCGTTCTGCGCTGCAATTGCACCTGCTATATCGACATCCACGACTCCATAGGGGACATCGAGACTTTTGCAGAATGTCGCAATCGAATCCGTATCAAAGGCGGCTTCGAATTGTGGATTGACGGTAAAAGCCGCGATGGTAAAATCCTTTTTGAGCCGTTCGCGCAGGATGGCAAGCGCATAGGTAAGAAAGATGCTGTCTTTGCCTCCTGATATGCCGATCAGAATGCGGTCGCCCTGTTCAATCAGCTCGAATTCGACGACGGCGCGCATGAGTTTGCTGAAATAGGACTGTGGGATGTTGATGTTCATGAAAAATCATTCCTCATTCTGTGTGGCAGAGATAAACACCGAGGATGCCTTGCTTAATAGAAACGGTAAATGTCTTCGCCATATTGTCGCGGGCAAGTACGTTGCTGATTGCAAGTGAGGAATGACTTATGATGTGTGCGTTTTTCAGCTCCCAATATAGCCCCTTGGTTGTGACACTTGTGCACTCCTCTGTAAAGGGGAGGAGGGAAATCGCGCGCGGAGGATTTTCACACGTGACCGTCAGCGATTCACCGTCATGAAGATAGAATAGAGTTTCATGCTCATCTGCAAGTAGGCATGGGATTGAAACTTGTGCGGCAACGGCAGCGGTGCTGAAAAGATGGTCGAGGCGTCCGCCAAACGCCGCCGTTAAAATAACAAGCGGGTGCGCAAGATTTTGTGCGGCGATATGGAGGGCAAGCTCTGTATCTGTGAGATCCTTTTCGGGGGAGAAGGTGTGTACCTGCGCACCCTGCACTTCTGCCCACACCCACGCGCTGTCATCCGCGCTGTCACCGTCACCAATCAGATTTGCAGGAGGAATGGCGGCATCACGGCAGATATTCACTCCGCGGTCAATTGCCCAAACGGGCCGATCTGCTCCGTCCTTTTTGCTTTGCTGTACAAGCTGTGTGAACCATTTTTTTTCGGGAGGTCGTCCGCCTCCGACACAGATGATCTCCTGTGACGGCAGGACAGGGAGCAGGACGTGAAGTCCGGGGAGGATAAGATGATGGTGTGTGTGCATGAGAATACTCCGTTAGTTATATAGATAAGTGAAATGATTATAGCATAGAATTTTCGAGAGAACAGAGAAAAATCTTATTAAAAACACAAAAACTGTAGGTTTGTCAAACATATGTTACACGAGAGAAAAAAGAGAAAGAGCCTTACGAGGAGACTTCCAACCTAAGGGATGCATAGGGAAGTTGTTATACTCCGTGTTGCGCCGTGCGAGCTGCATCTTAAAATCCTCGAATGAGTAAAAGGTGTGCGAGGCGTAAAATTCCTCGTTACATCGCAGTGACTGTGCAGACGGTAGATGAACTGGCGATAGGTGTGGTATTTGATGGCCGCCTTTGTGACGCCGTGCCTGTCCGCATAGGAAAGAATCGCTTGATAATACTTGATGTCCTGTGGTATGCTTTTTATGAGAAAGTCTCCTTTGTGTGTGGTTTGTTTTGCTAGATAGAGCATAACACAAATTGGCTTTCTCTTTTTTACTTGTGTAACATAATCTATTGTAATCCTATATATCTTCCTAATGCAATCCGCATAGGGAAAGTAGATTTTTAGTAAGAGATATGGTAAACTACATAAATGGAATCATTGGTTTTGCGAAATGGGCATGATTTCATGAGCAGATGCAGGAGGAAAATATGGATGAGATGATTAGATCACTCAGGGAACGCGCCCGGACAGCGATTGCCCAGAAGGCAAATAATCTCGGTGAACTCAGTGATATTCGTGTTAAGTTTTTGGGAAAAAAAGGAGAGATGACAGCACTCCTTCGAAGCATGAGTGCACTTGCCCAAGAGGAACGTCCTCGCATTGGGAAAATTGTCAATGAAGCGCGTGCAGAGCTTGAAGCGTTGCTTGCCGAAAAGTCAGAAGAACTCGCCCAAAAAGAACTTGCGGAAAAGATTTCCTCTGAGTGCATGTGACGCTGCCAGGACGAACAGCTCCGGTTGGTCATCTGCATCCACTGACACACACACTGAACCGGATTAAGAAAATATTCCTGCAAATGGGCTTCACTGTTGAAGAGGGGCCAGAGATTGAAAGTGACTACTTTAACTTTGAAGCGCTGAATCTCCCGAAGGATCACCCTGCACGAGATATGCAGGATTCTTTCTATATTACGGAAGATATTTTACTTCGTTCTCAGACTTCGCCCGTACAGGCGCGTACAATGCAAAGACACGAGCCGAATACCCCCATCCGCATGATTGCGCCTGGACGCGTTTATCGGCGCGACGCCTATGATGCGACCCATTCTCCTATGTTTACACAAGTAGAGGGGCTTGTCATCGACCGGGGGATTTCATTTGCGGATCTCAAGGGGATGCTTGAACTTTGTCTGCATCAGCTCTTTGATGCTGAGGCTAAAGTGCGTTTTCGTCCAAGTTTTTTCCCGTTTACGGAGCCTTCGACAGAGGTTGATATATCCTGTGCCTCCTGCCACGGGGCAGGTTGCCGCGTCTGCAAGGGAACCGGGTGGATTGAAATTCTCGGTGCAGGGATGGTGCACCCCAATGTTCTTCAGATGAGCGGCTATGACCCCACACAGGTGTCTGGGTTTGCATTTGGCATGGGCGTTGAGCGTATTGCCATGCTTGCCTATGGTGTAGATGATTTGCGTCTGTTTTATGATAATGATATTCGGTTTTTACATCAATTTTAAGGAGGCGAAAGTATGCAGGTTTCCATTCAATGGCTGAAAGACTATGTGGATATTGATGAGACAGCGGAGGAAATCGCGGATCGCCTCACGATGGCGGGTATTCCTGTGGAACATATCATCCGTGCCGACGAGGGGCTGGAAAAGGTTGTTACAGGGCATATTGAGCAGATCACCCCGCATCCGGATTCCGACCATCTGCGTATTTGTCAACTCGATCTCGGGAAGGAAGAACTTGTCCAGATTGTGACGGGCGCCTCCAATGTGCGAGCAGGGGATATGGTTCCTGTTGCCATGGTCGGGGCACTCCTGCCGGGCGGGAAAAAGATTTCAAAGGGAAAGCTCCGCGGGGTGCCGTCAAATGGTATGATGTGCTCAGCGGGAGAACTCGCAATTGATACGGAGGGGCTTCCCGATGAACAGGTGAATGGGATCTATATTTTGCCAGGAGATACACCTGTGGGCATTCCGGTGGCACAGGCACTTGGTTTGGATGATATTATTTTAGAATTTGAGCTGACGGCAAACCGCGCTGACTGTTTCAGCGTTCTTGGGATTGCACGTGAGATTGCAGCATTGACCGGGAAGACGTTGTGTGTCCCTGTGGTAGAAGTATCTGAGGAAACGGAGCGCACTGCAGATCACCTAGCGGTTCGCATTGAAGCGTCGGATCTCTGTCGTAGGTTTTCTGCACGCCTTTTGCGCAGTGTAAAGGTGGCGCCGTCTCCTGCGTGGATGGTAAAGCGTCTGCAAGGGGCGGGTATTCGCCCCATTAACAATGTTGTTGACGTAACGAACTTCGTTATGCTGGAGCTTGGGCAGCCGCTGCATGCCTATGATTACGATGCCGTTGCAGGCCAGATGCTTGTTGCACGCCGCGCGCACGAGGGGGAATGCCTGCATACGCTCGATGATTCCTCCCGCATTGCCACGGGAGATGAGCTTGTCATTGCAGATGCAGAGAAACCAGCAGGGCTTGCTGGAATTATGGGGGGGCTTGAGTCTGAGATTACAGATCAGACCACATCTGTAATCCTTGAAGCAGCTTCTTTTTACAGCGCAGCGATTCGGCGCACCGCACGCCGTTTAGGTCTGCATTCAGAGTCCTCCGGGCGATTTGAGCGTGGCGTAGATGAAACGGGGACGCTGCGTGCAGTGACACGTGCAGCACAGCTTCTTGTCGAAATGGGGGCATGCCGTGCGGCTTTTGGGATTGTTGATGTCTACCCGGTGCCAAAGAAACCGATCATGGTAGATTTCAGTGTACGTTCTGTTTGTGCATATCTTCGAGCAGCTCCATCCCGAGCACCGCTTTGCCTCGACCGAAGAGC
>CALIBA010000022.1 GCA_938045435.1 uncultured Selenomonas sp. | reverse complement strand
TGCGCCGGATCTTTTGCCATCATCCGCATCACGAGTGCCTCAACCACCGGCGGGATGCCGGGAACCAGTTCGTGCAGCGCAATCGGTTCCTCCTCCAGATGCTTACGCGCAATCGTGACCGCGGTATTTCCATCAAAGGGAACTTGCCCTGTTAGCATCTCATAGAGCAAGACTCCCAGCGAATAGACATCTGACTTTGGTGTAATCATCGCGCCGCGTGCCTGCTCCGGCGAGAAGTAATGCACGGACCCCATGATATTCTCGTTATAGGTGAAAGCGGATTCCGTGACTGCACGCGCAATCCCAAAATCTGCGACCTTGATATTGCCGTCCGGCATGACAAGAATATTATGCGGTTTGATGTCACAGTGCACCAGATTATTCGCATGCGCCTGGGCGAGCGCACGTGCAATCTGGCGTGCAATAGGCAGCGCTTCCAGAACAGGGATTCTGCCGCGCTCTTGAATCAGCTCTTTTAGAGTACGTCCCGGAACATACTCCATGACAATATAGTGACGACCCTCAGCGACCCCGACATCGTAGACATTGACGATATTGGGGTGCGTTATGCGTGCGGCTGCCTTTGCTTCACGCTGAAATCGCCCGATGAACTCCGTGTCATTCTCATACTGCTGATGGAGAATCTTAACAGCGACAGTGCGCTCTAAGAGCTGATCTTTTGCCTGGTAGACATCTGCCATGCCGCCGCTGCCTATAAGCGCCTCCAGCGCATAGCGGTCACCCAAGACACGCTCGACCATGATCGTTCCTCCTCAAACGCCTCTATCAGGCTCCCCGCCCACGCTTCTATTCAGAAAGAGACGCATCCCTCAAAATGTTTTTCAATGCTCTGCCGTACAATCTCCACGCACCGCCATGTGAAACAATCGATGTTTGTATGACTGCCGATGTTCTCCCCTAACAGAAGCGGCAGCAACAGAATCATGGCCGCCGCACCGAGTATATATGGATAAATAGCGCGCTGCGCCATTGGAAAGGATTGCAAAAGACGCTGTCTTTCCCCACATCATGACGGCTCATAGGCGACGGCAATCGCCGTGATATTGTCACGCCCACCCGCCTCCAGTGCGCGTTCCACCATACTGGCAGCGACTTCCTCAACGGAGCCGCCAAGCAGTCTGCACAGATCCTCATCCGGTACCATATTCGTTAACCCGTCTGTCGCGAGCAGAAAACGGTCACCATGTTCAAGCGGAAACAGATCACTGTCCACCTGCATCTCCTGTTCCACGCCAACTGCACGCATCAAGAGATTTTTACGCGGATGATGCTGTGCCTCCTCCTCGCTGAGTTTTCCCTGCGTCACCAGTTCCTCCACATAGGAGTGATCTCGTGAGATCTGGCGGAGTACGCCGCGGCGCAGGAGATAGAGACGACTGTCTCCTACATGAGCATAGTACGCCATGCCCGTCTCCTCATCGAGATGCAGCACAGTCGCCGTCGATCCCATCCCCTCATATGCGGGATTTTCTGCAGCCGCCGCAAGCACCTGCTGATTCGCCTGGAGCAGAACGTGCTGCAAAGCCGCCGTATCAACAGATGTCCCGCTGTCTGCCATATCGCGAACGGCAGCAACCACCATACTGCTTGCCACCTCGCCTGCGGCGTGTCCGCCGAGCCCATCCGCCACCACATAGATCGCTGGTGCAAATATGCCAAAACTGTCCTCATTTGACGGGCGCGCACACCCAATATCTGACATACTCGAAACCGCTATCATGCCATCACCTCTCAAAGCGCAGGGAGACGGGGGCTATGCAGAGCACATCCCTTCCATGCAGATACATCCGCCCCATCCGCCATCATTGATATAGCCCCTCAGAGCGCCTCATACCGAAGCGTCGTTGTCCCTAGCTGCAGCTCATCGCCATCCCGAAGCCGGCACGAAGATATGCGTGTCCCCGCCACAAAGGTCCCGTTCCGGCTTTGCGCATCATAAAGCGTGTGTCTGTGCTGTTCGTAAACGATCCATGCATGCAGACGTGATATATTTGTGTCCGTTAAGATGAACTCATTGCGCGGCATACGCCCCATATAGACAGTCTTTTCACCAATCGGCATCGAAAAGCCCATATCCGCTCCACTCATGACACGAAGCACGGCAAGCTCATGCGCGGGCGGAGGGCTGAGATGACGTACATCAAAACCCGACGGCCGTTCAAGCACAATTGTCCGAACTAAAGACGCGCATTCAGACGACGCGGCATTTATCCGAATGCGGTGATCCTGTATATGCGATGTAAGACGATAGGAACCAGTGCGAATCGCTTCATCAAAGACAAAGGAAATATCCAAACGCCCGTCCATCGTAAGATCAGCACGAATCATATGTTTTTTCAAGGCGATGCCAAGCTCATCTACAATGCGATGTGAGCAGAGCCGTCGATAGTCCTCCGCACTGAGCGAAAAGACATAGGCATTCGGGAGATTGCCCCCTCCTGCATTTTTGCGCACCTCCTTTTTCAGCCCCCGAACCAGTTCAGCAGGCTCTAGATGCGTACTGAACCGCCGATTAAAAAAGCCCTCAATGCGCGCTTCCAAAAAAGACTCCACCCGATCCATCATTGCGCAATTCTCTCCCTCATCAAAAGAAATTCCTTATGCGCTACATTCCCTAATACTGGTCTATCATACCATAAATATAAGAAAAATTACAATCCCGCAGCAAGAAGTCGATTTCTAAGCTGCCCACACGCTGCCTGAATATCCGTCCCCATCTCACGGCGCAGAGTCACTGTGATATGCCGTTCCTCCAAAATACGCTGGAAGCGCCGAATTGCATTCTTCTCCGGACGGTGGAACTGACGCTCCTCCACGGGATTGATGGGAATGAGATTGACACTTGCAAGCTGTCCGCGCAAAAGACATGCGAGCTGTTCGGCCTCGCGCACACCATCATTCACGTCCCGAATCAGAATGTATTCATAAGTCACGCGCCGCTTGGTGATCTTTGCGTAATATTGTGCCGCGCGCAAAACTTCTGCAAGGGAATAGATGCGGTTCACGGGCATCAGGCGTGAGCGCAGTTCCTCTGTCGGCGCATGAAGTGACACGGAAAGAGAGATGGGAAGCCCTTCCTCTGCAAGCCGGCGCATGCCGGGTACAATACCGGAAGTCGATAGCGTGATACCGCGGTAGCTAAGCCCCAGTGTATAGTCTGCATGGAGCAGCCGCAGGGCTGCCATCACATGATCGTAGTTTTCAAGCGGTTCACCTGAACCCATGACGACGATGGTATCGACCCGTGCGCCCTCCTGCCGCAAAAAATCTGCAATGCCAATGACTTGTGCCGCAATTTCCCCTGTGGTCAGATTGCGTGTAAGCCCATGAATGGTTGACGCGCAAAATGCACACCCCATATGGCAGCCCGCCTGCGAGGAGATACACACACTGTTGCCATAGGGATGGCGCATGAGTACCGTCTCTGCCGTCTGTCCGTCTGCAAAGGCATAAAGCAGTTTCACCGTCGCACCATCCGCAGAGTGCAGACGTTTTGCCACAGTCGGTCGTACGATGAAAAAAGTCCCCGCAAGTGTCCTGCGCAGTTCCTTTGGCAGATCCGTCATGGCATCCCATGAAACTGCTCCGCGCTGATAGATCCACCGTACGATTTGATCGGCACGGAAACGCGGCACCGCATAGGGCGCAAGCACAGTGCGCAGTTCCTCTTTCGAAAGTCCAAAGATATTCATAGACGTCTCATACGGGCAATAAAGAACCCATCCGGCCCATCTGCAGAGGGCATCAGCTGCAGCATGGGCTCTGAACTCTTTTTGCCGGGGAGAAATGCGCCCGCATCTTCACAGATAAATTCTGGGTGCATATGCAAAAATTCCTCAACCACAACAGTATTCTCCTCCGGCTCCATCGTACAGGTACTATAGACCATGATCCCCCCCGGTTTTACGGTCATCGCAGCGCTCTCAAGTATCTCCCGCTGCAGAACCGGCAGCGAGCGCAGATCCTCCCTGCGCTTATTCCAACGCGCATCGGGCTTACGGCGGAGAACCCCCATCCCCGTGCATGGCACATCAACCAGCACACGATCTGCCTGCATCGAAAACTGCTCCCCAATGGTGCGCGCATCGTGCAGGCGTGCTTCAATGATGTCAATGCCAAGCCGCTTGGCGTTCTCTGCTATGCGGTGTATCTTTCGTTCATAAACATCAAACGCAAAAATACGCCCCTTATTCTCCATGCGCTGCGCGATATGTGTTGTCTTACCGCCGGGAGCAGCACACATATCAATGACAGTCATATGAGGTTTGGGGTCAAGAATATGCGCGACGAGCATGGAACTCTCATCCTGTACCTGACAAAGTCCCATACGAAGTGGGGCAAGTGCATCCAAAGGACCATGCGTTATCAGACGAATTCCCTCAGGCGCCCATGCGGAGGGGACAGCCTCTGCCCCTTCCCTATCAAACTGCCGCAGCAGTTCGTCCCTTGAAATGCGCAGGGTATTGGTTCGCACCGTAAGAGGCGCCTCCGTATTGTTGCATCTGCACAATTCCTCTGCGGCCTCATAGCCATAGATGTCGATCCAATGGGCAACCATCCACTGCGGATGCTGCTCACGCAATGCAAGCAGCCGCGCACTTCGCCCGCGCGGCACACGTGCACGGGCAGGCGTACGGACGGCAGCGCGCAGCACCCCATTGACAAAAGCTGCCGCTCCTTTGCGCCCATATTTTTTCGCAAGTTCTACGGCTGTGTTGCAGGCAGCAGATGCAGGCACGCGATCCATGAAGAAGATCTGATAGATCCCAAGCCGAAGGATCTCACGCACCTTCGGCTGAACGTATTTCATATCTCCCCTAAGATATTGCTGAATCATATAGTCGAGTGTATCGCCTGCCTTGACCGAACCGTAGACCAGTTCCGTCAAAAAGCGCCGGTCGCGTTCCGTTAGATGCGCTCCACGCAGGGCTTGCATGAGTGCGACGTTGGCATATGCCCCTTCCTCGTGGACACGGCCGAGGATCTGCATCGCCAACTCACGTATGGGGTCAATTGCCCCCTCACGATAGCGTTGTTCCTGCATTTAGGCACCCTTTTTCAGGCTGCTCGGTTCGATGATCTGTTCGAGCTGCGCACGTACTTCGCCCATATCCACACTCGTATTGTAACAGGGGCCATTGGGGCGGATGTTGAGTACGCCGACAGCTGGCAGCGGATAGATATCCTGGATCCCGCTCATCAGATCGCGCTCACAGGCGATGGCAAGCACGGCCTTCGGACGCGTATTGTAAACGACTTGCCGTGCAAGTGTTCCACCGGTCGCCACGAAAAAGTGGAACCCCATCTCCTCAGCGAGCGCGACGAGATCACCGACATTACAGCCGCCGCATCGCTTGCAGTTGTTTGGATCGCGTGTGACCTTGTGCGGACAGCTGGCAAGCTGTAAACAGTGCGGTGTCACAACGAGAAGCCGCGCGGCCGGCACACGAATCCGCAGCCGATGAAAGAGCAGATTGCTCACTGCGATAAACGAACCCTCCAGCGCACGGCGCCGCACTCCAAAGAGTTTGCCAAGACGTACTGCTGCCGGAAAGAGCAGATTGATCAGCTCATAGGTCTGCCGCTTCATATACGGCACATAGGGCAGCCCCGCTACGGCGAGCACCATATTGAAGATCCCCAAAAAGGAAATGACAACCGCAACCGCAAGACATCCGCCGAGCGCCCATGGCAAAACGGGATGAATCCGAGTCAGTCCCGGCACACCGATATACCATATACCAAAAAGAAGTGCCGCCGCGAGAAGCGTCACCACTGACAACATACCAATAAAGAGCCGTTTTTTCGGTCGGGACGGCAGCATAATGTTTTTTTTCACCCCCGCTGCGGCCCCGTTGACCGTCATTGTCTGTTCACTCATGATACAAACCCTATATCCTCTCGCAGGCGATGCCCGCGCAAAAATGCGCCCGCCTCCATCATCTTCTTACCGGGCGCCTGAATCTCCAAAATTTCAAGTTCCTCATCCCCTGCCGCCACAATAAAACCTTTTGCAGGATCCGCGCACATGATTGTCCCCGCGGGCGCTTGTGTCAAATTCCCTCTGCGGCGCAGACGGCCAATCTTATAGACGGCACCGTCCAGCGCTGTTCTGGCATACGGCGTCGGGTTCAGACCGCGCACGAGCGCCTCGATTTCCTGTGCACTCTTTGCCCAATCAATGACGGTCATATCCCGCGTGATACGCGGCGCATAAGACCCCTCGCCCATCTGCGGGATGCGGCGAAGCGTTCCCGCTGCAAGCTGCATGAGGGTTTCTATAAGCAGCTTTGCCCCCGTGTGCATTAGTACATCATGGAGCAGTCCATAGGTCATATCTGCAAAAATGGGGACCTCTCGACGCAGAAGCATATCTCCTGTATCCAGTCCCGCATCCATCTGCATCGTCGTAACGCCCGTCATCGCCGCACCACACATGATGGCATACTGTATCGGCGCTGCACCACGATAATGCGGCAGGAGCGAAGCGTGTACATTGATGCAGCCGTGCACAGGAATATCGAGCACCTCCTGTGATAGAATCTGCCCAAAAGCAGCGACAACAGCAACATCCGGATGGAGTGCGCGCAGCTGGGCGGTAAACTCTGCATCTCGTACGCGTACAGGCTGCAAGACAGGAATATCATGCGCCACAGCCCATGCCTTCACGGGAGAAACCGTATATTTCTGCCCGCGGCCGCGTGGTCGGTCAGGCTGCGTAACAACAGCGATGACCTCTGCCAGATCACTGCATTCTGCAAGAGCCGCAAGCGTCGGCACAGCAAAGGAGGGCGTTCCCATAAAGACCACACGCAGTTTGGTCACTTTGGTCACTCTTTGTCCTCCTCCTTCCGCAAGCGTACAGCAATGTCGATGAAAAGTTTCCCATCCAGATGATCGCATTCATGCTGAATGCAGCGTGCCAGAAGCCCCTCTGCTGTCAAAGAACGCCGTCTGCTACGCCTGTCAGTATACTCTACCGTCACGCACTGCGCACGTTCCACATCCCCAAATACCTTTGGCACAGACAAACATCCCTCCGAGTCGATGACACTGCCCTCACGCACTGTGATAACAGGATTGATGAGTTCAAGAAGTCCGTGTTCATCCTGTACGTCGATCACCACCATCCTCAGAGACTTCCCCACCTGTGGCGCGGCAAGCCCAACGCCATCAGCACTGTACATCGTTTCTGCCATATCGTCTAAGATCTGACGATGTCGTTTCGTCAGCCGCTCAATCGGTGCAGCAACCTGTTTTAGAACAGGATCGCCCGCCTTTTTGATTTCCAAAATTGCCATATATCGTTCCTTTATCTATGTACATGATTCTAAATACATGCGATCCATGGATGTGCACCACATGCGCAGTATACCCTTTTGTTTCTAACACGGATATATTTTATTTACTGTTTTCCTAGTGTACCATATTCGTCAATAGATTTCCATGATACAAGCGAAATCATCTGCATGTTTTATAGAGAAACTTCATTGGGCCCTATTTATTTTATATTTGCATCAAAAAACCGACCGCTGACAGGCGATCGGTTTTTTGATGCAACAGATGTTAGAGATAACGCAGGTACACGTAGACACTCGAAACGAGTACTGTAAAGATCATCACGGGGAATGCAATTTTCATGAAACCGAGGAAGGAAATCGGTCTACCGCGCTGGGCCGACATGGAGGCGACAACGACGTTGGCACTCGCACCGATGAGCGTTCCGTTGCCGCCGAGACAGGCGCCGAGCGCGAGCGACCACCACATCGGGGTAAGATCACTGAGCCCCATCTGCCCCATATCCTGAATGAGCGGAATCAGCGTCGCCACAAATGGAATGTTGTCAATGAATGCTGAAGCAATCGCACTCATCCAGAGAATCAGCATTGCCGTAGCCTCAACGTTGCCGCCCGTCGCATGAATGGCCTCAGCAGCAAGCATGCGAATGACCCCGGTCTCCACAAGTGCACCGACGAGGATAAAGAGCCCGCCGAAGAAGAAGATCGCAGGCCACTCGATTTTCGAGAGGACCTTGACAATGGTCTCCTCATCACGGGTTGCCGTAAGGAGGAGCAATAAGCCCGCACCCGAGAGTGCAACCGTCGCGGACTCAAGGCCGA
>CALIBA010000021.1 GCA_938045435.1 uncultured Selenomonas sp. | reverse complement strand
ATTATATCATACTGAATGCAGCTGCGTTTACCCATTACAGTATTGCCCTGCGTGATGCAATTTCTGCGGCAGAGGTTCCCGTGATTGAGGTTCATCTATCCAATATCCATAAGCGTGAAGCTTTTCGTCATACATCGGTCATCGCGCCTGTTGTCCTCGGACAGATCTGCGGACTGGGAGCAGAAAGTTATATGGCGGCGCTTGAGGCCATTATCTCCCGTATGAAAGGGCAAAATGTATGAATATGAAAGAGCGCATTCGGAATGCACGAAACCTCATGACCGAAAACAATCTGGATGCCATTCTTGTTACAAAAGAGGAGAATCTCTATTACTTCAGTGGATTCCGAGGAGACTCTACGGCACTCATCCTCACAAATCATGATTTGCTGCTCATTACAGATCGCCGTTATACAGAGCAGGCAGCAAGGCAGGCGTCTGATTTCATCGTTATAGAGCAGCATGACGGGCTTTTGCGAAAAGCAGCAGATGTGCTGCAAGAGCATGACGTAAAGGCGATTGGGTTTGAGGGGAATGCACTTTCTTATAGTCAATATAAACAAATGGAACGATTTCTTGCAGGGCGTTCTTTTGACATATCTTTGACACTCGATACATTGCGTCAGATCAAGGATGCAGCGGAGATTTCCTATGTTCGACAGGCCTGCAGGATCGCGGACCAGGCATTTGCGCATATTATCACGTATATTCGTCCCGGTATGACGGAGATGGAGATTGCCGCCGAATTGGAGAATTTCATGCGGCGTCATGGGTCTGAGCGCCCTGCTTTTCAGACAATCGTTGCATCCGGTGTGCGCGGCAGTCTTCCGCATGGCACAGCAAGTGAAAAGTGTATTGCAGATGGTGAACTCGTGACGATGGATTTTGGCGCCGTATACCGCGGCTATCATTCTGACATCACGCGTACGATCTGCGTTGGCAGGGCGGATGGACGGCAAAGAGAGCTTTATGACGCTGTTCTGTCCGCACAGAGAAAAGCGCTCTTGGCCATTCGAGCCGGTGTAATGGGTGCTGATGTTGACCGCATAGCGCGTGGTTATCTTGAAGAACGCGAGCTGGGTTTCTATTTTGGGCATGGACTTGGACACAGCCTAGGACTTGAAATTCATGAAGAGCCTAGACTTTCAAAGTTTGGCAAAGAGGTTTTGCGGGAAAATATGCTCATAACAGATGAACCGGGGGTATATATTCCTGGGTGGGGAGGGATTCGCATTGAAGATACCGTTCTCATCACGCAGGATGGTGGAGAACCTCTGACGCGGGCATCAAAAGAATTTATTGAAATCTGCCTATAAAACCGTTATAATAGGTGAAGGATGATTAATAGTATGGAGGACAGAGCAATATGATTAACAGCACCGATTTCCGCACAGGACTTACCATTGAATATGATGGGGGGATCTGGCAGATTGTCGATTTCCAGCATGTAAAGCCAGGAAAGGGTGCCGCCTTTGTCCGTACCAAAATCAAGAATGTGGAGACCGGTGCAGTTGTCGAGCGCACATTCAACCCTAATGAAAAGATGCCGGCAGCACACCTTGAGACGCATACGATGCAGTACCTCTATGAGTCGGATGGCGTCTATACGTTTATGAATACAGAGAACTATGAGCAGTCGGAACTTACGCGTGACCAGCTTGGAGATGCACTGAACTATCTCATGGAGAATATGGAAGTTTCCCTTCAACAGTTCAAGGGACGTATCATCGGCATTCAGCTTCCAAACTCCGTCAGCTTAAAAGTTACCGCATGTGAGCCCAGTGTCAAAGGGAACACTGCCACGGGGGCGACCAAGATGGCAACACTTGAGACCGGCTACGAAGTTCGTGTCCCTCTTTTCATCAACGAGGGCGATGTACTCCGTATTGATACGCGTACTGGAAACTACATCGAACGTGCATGAGAATTCTGTTTGGAAAGATTCATGTGCGTTGGTGCATATTTTGTCTGTAGATTAGGATTATGATCGGAGGATATGAACATGGAAAATGCAAAGGAAGTTGTTAAGAAAGAAACGAAGCTCGGGACCATCCGTGTTGCTGACGAGGTTGTCAGCATTATCGCAGGACTTGCGACAACGGAGGTCGAGGGCATTGCGGGGATGAGTGGCGGCATTGCCGGCGGGATCGCTGAGATGCTTGGACGCAAGAATTTTTCAAAAGGTGTAAAGGTCGAAGTTGGAGAGAAAGAAGCTGCTGTCGATCTGTATATCATTGTAAAGTACGGCATCCGTATTCCGGAGGTCGCTCTTGCAACGCAGGAGAATGTCAAGCGTGCGATTGAGACGATGACAGGACTCTCCGTTGTAGAAGTGAACGTGCATGTGCAGGGGGTCGGCTTCCCTGAGGAAGAACCGAAAGTTGAGGAATCGCGTGTTCATTGAACACGTTTGAGGCGTTGAACGATGGGGATATTCAATCGATTGCTGCTGTTGCCGTATTCGCTGCTGATGATTGTTGCGACGCTTGGGGCCTCGGCGATGGCACTCCATATCATCCCGGAGAGTGTTTGGCTCAATGAGGTTCACTACGCCTTGTCCCGTCAGGAATTTTTAGTGATATGCGCTGTTTTGTTTCTTGTCAGTCTGAAATTCTTCTTTGCTGTCTTTACCAGAAGTTCTGATTCTGCGCGGTCACATGGTGAAATCATGGTCGTCGATACGCCAAGCGGAGCAGTGCAGGTAGAACTTGCTGCAATCAAAGAGATTGTAGAACGCATTGCGCTCTCTGTGCAGGGCATTCGGGAGGCTGCGGCAGTTGTCTCAGTGTCCGGCAGAAGTAAATCATCAGATACTGCCAGCGCTGTTTCGCTGCAAGTGGAGCTAAGAGTTGTGCTGACAGACCAGGCAAGCCTTGGAACAGTATCGGAGCAGCTGAAAGAGAACATTCGTCAGAACATCATGGAGATTCTCGGCATCGACAATGTGCCCGTTTCGATTCGGGTAACGAATGTTTCCAATGCTTCGGCACAAGCAAAGCGGCGTGTCGTATAGGTGATGGTTATGAAAGAAGATCTTCTGCGCTTTCTGCAGGGGCTATGGCAGAATCATCGCGGTCGGTCGATTGGTTTGCTGTCGGGCGTGTTTTTTGGGGTCTCTGTATTGCTCTTTGGTTTTTGGCGCATGCTGTTTGTTATTTTCTGCGCAGGCATTGGTATGTATATTGGCTCTAAGATCGAGCGTGTTGGAGGTTTTGCAGAGTTCCTCGATATGTCAGTGTTGCATCGCTTGTTTCGGAGGATCACATGAGCCGAAGGCATGCACGGGAAGCGGCACTTTTAACGCTGTTCCAGATGGAGTTTTGTGCGGATGAAGTGCCTGCAGATACCGTAAGTGACTTGGCAATGGATGTGGTGCAGGGACTTGCAGAGCGTGATCTCTCCTATGCGCAGCAGCTTATTGACGGGACACGGCGCTTCCTTCCACAGATTGATGCAGAGATTCAGCGCATGGCGAAGGAGTGGAAGCTCCACCGCATGGCCGCTGTGGATCGCAATCTGATACGTATGGCATACTATGAGATACAATATCAAGAGGAACATATTGATCCTGCAGTTGCGATTAATGAGGCTGTGGAGCTTGCAAAAAAATATGGCTCAGATGATTCGAGCCGTTATGTAAACGGTATTTTGGCCGCAATGCAGCAATCTATTCAGCCTTGAAGAAAGAATCCGTTGCGCGAGAACAATCGTGCAATGGGTCTTTTTTTATCGAGGATGTGGAAGGGTGTTTCATGGCAGTTCACAGTGTTAGTGATGTAACGCGGTATATTAAGAGTATGTTCGATGGAGAAGGGATTCTCTCGGAGATCTTAATTCGGGGGGAACTTTCTAATTTTAAGTGCTATCCTTCAGGGCATTGCTACTTTATGCTGAAGGACGCGTCAGCAAGCATAAAATGTGTTATGTTTCAAGGGTATGCGCACAGCCTTCGGTTTATACCGGAAAATGGCATGCAGATCATTGCAGGTGGCAGTATATCTGTTTATGAACGCGATGGAGCCTACCAGCTCTACGTAAATACGATGACGGCAGAAGGGGCAGGAGAACTGGCGATTGCCTTTAAGCAGCTGCAAAAAAAGCTGTATGCTGAGGGACTTTTTGACGAGCAGTTTAAGAAGCCGCTCCCACGGTTTCCGCAGTGCATTGGGATTGTTACCTCAAAGGCCGGCGCAGTTCTGCGTGATATTCATCATGTATCAAAACGGCGCTGGCCATGGGGACAGCTTATCCTTTGCCCTGTTCTTGTGCAGGGGGTGGGCGCTGCAGAACAAATTGCGGCAGCCATTCGCTTTTTTAATGAAAAATATCCTGTGGATATATTGATTGTTGGCCGTGGTGGAGGTTCTGCAGAGGATCTTTGGGCATTTAATGAAGAGGTTGTCGTTCGTGCAATTTTTGATTCTCATATTCCTGTTATTTCAGCGGTTGGACATGAGACAGATGTGACACTAGCGGATTTTGTCAGTGATCGGCGGGCGGCAACGCCATCACAGGCTGCTGAGTTTTCGGTTCCAGATGCAGAGGAAATGCGCCAGTTGGTTCATATGCTTTCTGTGCGATTGAATACAGCTATGCGAAAACAGATGGAACATAAGCAAATGGCGCTACGGCATCTCATGGAACGGCCGTGGCGTATGCGTCCAAAGCTTCTTTTATCAGAATACATTCAGCGCTCTGACAGAATGGCAGAGCATTTGCATCGCAACGCAAAGGAACGATGTGTATATGTTCGGAATCGGTTTGAGATCGCTATTAGGAAATTGGAGCTTTTGAATCCCGTGCAGCTCTTATACCGTGGATTTAGCATTGTGGAAAAACAGGGGCGTGTGGTGCGGCGCTCAAAGGATGTGCACATAGGAGATCATCTGACCCTTACTTTTTCTGATGGAAAAGTACCTGTTGTGGTTGCTGATGGATCAAAGGAGACCGATTATGGCGCGTAAAAAAGAACCGACATTTGAGGAAGCTCTGGAACAGTTGGAGCATATTGTATCTGAGATTGAGGCAGGAGAACTGTCTTTGGCTGATTTAATGGCGAAGTATTCGGAGGGCATCAAACTATCGGACTTCTGTATGAAATCATTGAAACGTGCAGAGGAAACAATGGATCTTCTCGTTACTGATACTGCTGATGGAGTTAAGGAGGCGAGGCTGCAGATCGGGGGACCGACATGAAAGCATATTGGGACAGCAGAAAGACACTGATCGAACAGGCTTTGCAGGCAGAACTTGACAAGACAGGTATCTTGGATGAAAAACTGCGCGAATCTATGGCATACAGTCTTATGGGCGGCGGAAAGAGGATGCGCCCCATTCTCTTGATGGCTGCGGCAGATGCCGTTGGTGCTGATGGAAAGCGGTTTCTCTCCGTTGCTTGTGCACTTGAGATGATTCATACATACTCACTCATTCACGATGATTTGCCGGCAATGGACAATGATGATTATCGCCGCGGGCGCCTGACCAATCATAAGGTCTATGGCGATGGCATCGCAATTCTTGCGGGGGATGCACTGCTCACGCTCGCTTTTTCTGTGATTCTTCGGCAAAAGGATGTGCCCTCGGAACGTCTTTTGCGTGTTGTGGATGAGATCAGTCGTGCAGCGGGTGCCGAAGGGATGGTCGGGGGACAGGTACTCGATCTTCGTGCAGAGAACCAGAATATATCCATCCAAGATCTTCGTAAGATCCATATGGGAAAGACCGGTGCACTCTTTCGTGCTGCCCTGCGCAGCGGGGCTATTCTAGGCAGCGCATCTGCGCAGCAGCTCGATGCACTCACGTTGTATGCGGAGCATTTTGGACTGGCGTTTCAGATTACAGATGATATTTTGGATGTGGTCGGGAACACTGCAATGATCGGAAAGCCTGTTGGCAGCGATGAAAAAAACCATAAATCCACTTATGTAACCCTGACCTCTCTCGATCAGGCACGGGAACTAGCGCAGAGTGCGGCAGCTGAGGCTGTTGGAGCACTCCGCTCTTTTGGAGATGAGGCGTCATTCCTACGCCAGTTGGTCATCCATCTCGTTGCGCGGGAACAGTAGGAAAATATCTTGAAAAAAGAGCGATTGGATGTTTTACTCGTGGAGCAGGGGTTAGCGGCAAGCCGCGAGCGCGCTAAAAGGCTCATCATGGCAGGGCAGGTACTGGTCGATGAGCAGCGTATTGATAAGGCAGGGACTGCGGTTGAGCGGACAGCAAAACTGCGTGTAGTGGGGGAGGATCTTCCCTATGTCAGTCGTGGTGGATTGAAGTTTGAAAAAGCCATTGCTTCGTTTCATGTGACATTAGCAGAAAAGACAGCAGCAGATATTGGCGCTTCGACAGGAGGATTTACCGACTGTATGCTCCAGCATGGGGCGAAGAAGGTCTATGCGATCGACGTTGGATATGGACAGCTCGATTGGAAGCTGCGTACAGATGACCGCGTTGTCAACATGGAGCGCACAAATATTCGTCATGTTACAGTGGCGCATTTAGGCGAGCGGATTGATATTGCGTCGATTGATGTGGCGTTTATCTCGCTTGATAAGGTACTCCCCGTAGTCAAGGATTTGTTGCATCCTCGTGGTGAAATCATCGCACTGGTAAAACCCCAGTTTGAAGCAGGAAAGGCGCGCGTGGGGAAGAATGGTGTTGTAAGAGATCCTTTGGTGCATGAGGAGGTTATTCTTACTGTTCTTGGTATTGCTGAGAGCATTGGGCTCTTTCCGGCTGCACTTACGTTCTCTCCAGTCAAGGGGCCAAAGGGAAATATTGAATATCTTTTGTATCTGCGGATGCAAAAGGTTGGTACTGTTGGGGTTGACGCTGTTTCTATACGCGCTGTTGTGGCAGAAGCACATGCCACACTGGATGAATGAGGTGCTGATAGTTCTATGTTGACAGTTGCACTTTTTCCAAATCTCATAAAACCAGAGACAACGCAGGTGTTGGAGCGTATCTGTTCCTTTTTTTCGACCAAGGCGGTACGGCTTATGATGCCGCAGTCCAGAGCCGCAGACTTTGGGATGGAGCATCTTGGGGTTTTAGACATCGAGCAGGAACCGGCGGATTTTGCGCTCAGTCTCGGCGGAGATGGAACATTGCTCGGGGTATGCCGTGGATATGCTGACCATATAGTTCCTGTATGCGGCGTCAATATTGGGACGCTTGGATTTATGGCGGATATAGAGCAGGACGAACTTGAAATTAAACTTCAAAAACTATATGATGGAAACTATCATGTAGAATATCGGCCGTTTCTTTCCGGATATGTGACCAAGCCCAATGGAGAGCGGCAGTTTTTGGGATATGCAATCAATGATGTTGTTGTGACGAAAGGCGATGTGGCACGGATCATTTCGCTTGGACTGAAGGTTAATGAGACCATGCTTCTTAACTGCAAAGCAGATGGATTCATTGTTGCTTCGCCAACAGGGTCTACCGCATACTCTTTGTCTGCCGGCGGTCCCATTATGAATCCCGGAGTGAAAGGACTGCTGCTCACACCCATTTGCGCACATACGCTTAATATCCGTCCCCTCGTCATCAGTGAGGATGACGTTGTGCACATTCATTTGGTTGATATGCAGCAGAGCGTCATTGTTACATTGGATGGACAGAATGCATTGCCGATACATCCTGATGATACGGTTACGGTGATGTGTTCTGATGTAAAAGCAGGTATTATCAAATTTGAGGACAAGGATTATTACCAAACGCTGCGGACAAAATTGTGGAAGAATATTTAGGAGATAAGTGATGAAAAGTCGACGCCATGACCTTATCAAGCAAATTATCAGCGAAGAGGTCATTGAGACGCAAGAAGCGTTGGCAGAGGCTCTGTGCGCTCGTCATGTCCGCGTCACACAAGCAACGATTTCAAGAGATATTAAAGAGCTTTTTCTCATTAAAATTCCCGCTGGGGACGGCCGTTATCGTTATGCTGTTGCACCGCATGATCGTGTTATGGTTTCAGAGTCCCGAATGAAGAGACTTTTTCGAGATAACATTGTCTCTTGTGATTTTAGCGAGAATATTGTTGTCATAAAGACGGTGCCTGGCGGAGCGAACCATGTGGCCTCTGTGCTTGATACAATAGGCTGGGTGGAGATCATCGGAACGGTGGCAGGAGATGACAATATTTTGGCGGTCGTTCGCCCGAAAGAAGAAGCTGTAAAGATTGTGGAACGCATCAAGCGCCTCGTTCACTAAAGGGAGGATAGACACTATGTTAAAAAGCCTCAGCGTATGGAACTTTGCGCTTCTTGCACAGGTTGAAGTAGAATTTGGGTCTGGACTTAATATTCTAACCGGGGAGACTGGTGCGGGTAAATCTATTCTCATTGATGCTTTGAGTGCAATCCTCGGTCATCGTGTATCGGCAGACTCCATACGCAGCGGATGCGACTGGTTGCGCGTGGAGGCTGTATTTTCCCTTGATGATGGGCAGCAAGAACTTCTTCCGTTGT
>CALIBA010000020.1 GCA_938045435.1 uncultured Selenomonas sp. | reverse complement strand
CACGATATGATGTGGAGGGGCTTAGTGACGAGGAATTTGAAAAGGTACGTAATATTGTCTTTGCAGACTTGCCGGTGGATACGATATATGATAATGAGCTTCCTGAGTTTTTAGATGCACGCGTATTTGCCATTGAACCACTACCCGGACAGTTTGACCCGACAGCATCTGCGGCGGCCGAATGTGTTCAGCTCGTCACGCAGGGGGAGCGTCCCTTGATTCGTACAGCACGTGTTGTCGTACTTGTTGGTAGATTAGCTGAGGATTGTAAGAATCTTAAGTTTTATTTCGATCATCACCTTTTCCCATTTGAATGTTCCAGTATAGATGATGACGTTTATGAGCGGATCAAAGCATACCTTATCAATCCTGTAGAGAGCCGCGAGGCATCTGTATGGGGAGATGCAGATTTTAACACGGAGATAGTGCTGCCTCCAGACGTTAAGGTTCTTACACAGTTTAATCAGCTCTCGAAGACGGAACTCGAGCAATTTCATGAAACCCATCACTTTGCGATGGGAAAGGAAGATCTTGCATTTGTGCAGCAGTATTTTCGCGATACGGAGCATCGTGCACCGACCATTACAGAACTGCGTGTCATTGATACCTATTGGTCGGATCATTGTCGCCACACCACTTTTACCACAGCGATCGATGTGGTACATATCGAAAACGGTATCTTTGCGCTGCCCATTGCCGAAACCTATCAGCGATATATAGATGACCGCAAAGAGCTTTATAAAGATGAGCGGCGCGATATGACGCTTATGGATATTGCTGTCATAGGGATGAAGATGCTGCGTGCAGAGGGGAAGCTCAAAGATCTTGACGAATCAGAGGAGATCAATGCATGCAGCATCCATATCACAGTGGATGTGGATGGGAAAGATGAGGATTGGCTCCTCATGTTCAAAAACGAGACGCACAACCATCCGACAGAGATTGAGCCATTTGGCGGTGCGGCAACCTGTCTCGGCGGCGCAATCCGTGACCCGCTTTCGGGGCGTTCCTACGTCTATCAGGCAATGCGTGTAACGGGAGCATCTGACCCACGCGTGCCGATTGAGGAGACATTGCCAGGGAAACTCCCACAGAAAAAGATCTCACTTGGTGCAGCGGAGGGATACAGCTCCTATGGAAACCAGATTGGACTTGCAACGGGGCAGGTGCGCGAGATCTATCACAAGGGGTATCTTGCAAAGCGCATGGAGATTGGCGCAGTCATCGGTGCCGCACCTGCTGCACAGGTTGTACGGGAGCGTCCGGTTCCAGGTGATGTTATCGTCCTGCTTGGCGGACGCACCGGGCGTGACGGCATCGGCGGTGCGACCGGATCGTCGAAGCAGCATACGGAGGCATCACTCACGACATCGGGCGCTGAGGTACAGAAGGGCAACCCGCCGACGGAGCGCAAGATCCAGCGGCTCTTTCGGAATCCAGAGGTCAGCCGCATGATTAAGCGCTGTAACGATTTTGGTGCGGGCGGTGTCGCAGTTGCCATCGGGGAACTTGCGGATGGGCTGACGATCGATCTCGACGCCGTACCTAAGAAGTATGAGGGTCTTGATGGTACGGAGCTTGCGATCTCTGAGTCGCAGGAGCGCATGGCAGTGGTGCTTTCTCCAAAGGATGTCCAAGCGTTCCTACATCATGCGGATGCAGAAAATCTTGAGGCGACTGAGGTCGCTGTCGTGAGTACAGAGCCATACCTTATCATGAAATGGCGCGGCAAGGAGATTGTACGGATTGCGCGCAGTTTTCTTGCAACAAATGGCGTACGCCAACATGTGCAGACGATTGTTGAGGCACCTGATGAGAGTGTGCCATATCTTCGACAGATTCCATCTATCGTGCAGGAAGCTGAGGACGATTTAGAAGTAAGGTGGCTTGCCAATCTTAGTGACCTCAATGTATGTAGTCAAAAGGGGCTTATTGAGCGATTTGATTCGACGGTTGGTGCGGCGACGGTTCTCATGCCATTGGGCGGAAAGTATCAGATGACACCATCGGAGGCGATGGTTGCAAAGATTCCTGTGCGCTTTGGGGAGACAAATACGGCTTCTGTGATGGCGTTTGGTTTTGACCCGGATCTTTCTACATGGAGTCCGTTTCATGGTGCAGTTTTTGCGGTTGTTGAAGCTGTGGCGAAGATTGCAGCGACGGGTGGACGCACAGATACGATTCGACTGACATTGCAGGAATATTTCGAGCGTCTTGGTATGGCTCCAAAGAAGTGGGGGCGTCCCTTTGCTGCCCTTCTTGGTGCACTCCGTGCACAGTATGAGCTGGGGATTCCTGCGATTGGCGGAAAAGATTCCATGTCCGGGACTTTCGAACATCTGAGCGTGCCGCCGACGCTCGTTGCATTTGCAGTAACGACTGTTCATGCAGATGGAGTCATCTCACCTGAATTCAAATGTCCAGATAATAAGATCATTATGGTTCCCGCTGCATATGATGCACAGGATCTTCCTGTATTCGCGCAGCTTCGTACAAATTTTAGTAAAATCTACAACCTCATCGCAGATAAAAAAGTATTTTCAGCGCAGAGTGTTGGAAAGGGCGGTATTGCAGCGGCCATTTCAAAGATGTGTCTTGGAAATGGTCTTGGTTTCAAGTTCACATGCACGCCTTCACAGGAGATGCTCTTTCAGCCCCTTTATGGAACCATTCTGCTTGAAGTTTCACCATCGTTTGATATCGACACAGAGCTTGGGATCAAAGAAGCAGTAGAGCTTGGTGAGGTTCGCAGTGTTCCGAGTATCATTACTGAAGAAGATACCATTATGTTGGCAGATGTCCTGGAGGCATATAAAAAACCGCTTGAAAAAATTTTTCCAACCCATATACCACAACCTGTGCACAAGGTTCATCACCCGAACTATGTGCCGTATATCAGAGAGGAGCGAGTAAGCTGTGCAGTAAAAATTGCACGGCCACGTGTCTGCATTCCGGTATTTCCTGGTACGAACTGTGAGTATGATTCTGCACGCGCATGGGAGCGCGTGGGTGCTGTTCCGGAGATGGTCGTCGTACGTAACCTCACTCCACAGGCAGTGGAGGAGACAGTCACCGCAATTGCCGCATCCATTCAGAGATCGCAGATCCTTATGCTGCCGGGCGGCTTCAGCGGCGGCGACGAGCCGGACGGCACAGGCAAATTCATCGCAGCCATGTTCCGTGCACCTGCAATAGCAGATGCCGTGCAGCGCCTGCTGTGTGATCAGGACGGTCTTATCCTTGGCATCTGCAACGGATTCCAGGCACTCTTAAAGCTTGGTCTATTGCCATATGGAGAGATTCGTGATTTGGATGAAAATACCCCAACATTGACATACAACAATATCGGCCGGCATATATCACAGACTGTGCGCGTCAAGGTCGCCTCGAATCTATCACCATGGCTTGCGCGTGTGAACGTCGGTGATACGCATACGATTGCCGTTTCCCATGGTGAGGGGCGGTTCTATGCCGATGTGCATACAGTTGCGCATCTTCGGCGTTGCGGACAGATCGCTACACAGTATGTCAATGAGAAAGGAGAGCCGGCACTCGCCCAGCCATATAATCCGAATGGATCAGTAAATGCCATTGAAGGCATCACCAGTCCCGATGGAAGAATCTATGGACGCATGGCACATGCTGAACGCATTGGTGAAAATATCAGTAAAAATGTACCTGGCAACATGAATCAAATGATCTTTGAATCCGGTGCAGCCTATTTTATGGAATAAAGAAAATATTTTTCAAAACAAAATCCGTTCGTCCTTATGTATATAAAACTAGGATGAACGGATTTTTGCTGGATTGATATTATGTTTTTGGAACAGGGTCGCCCACGTTCACGTGTGGGGCGAGATAAATGTCTACACATGCTTTTGGTGAGATGCGAATTTCTTTTCCTGCCGCCTCGATGATTGCCGTGTGATCAAATGCCTCATACCCTCTGATGACAAGCGTTTGCCCGAGGGCGAGACCAATATGCTCGATATACTCAAGTAGAGCTGTATTATCTGGAATACGGCGTATAGTATAGCAGCCGCCCGGAACGGCTTCGGACAGGGGGATGAGTCCCTTTAATTCTTCCTCTTGATTCGCAAAGATGGCACCGCCATGCGGGCAGGCAGAGGGGCGCTGTAAAAAGTCATTGAGTTTTTCAAAAAGCTCATCGGATGTCGCGCTCTGCAGAGCACTTGCTTGTGTGTGCACATCCTTCCAGTTATAGTTTAGGCGTTCAGTGAGAAAATACTCCCATAGGCGGTGTTTTGAGATGATGTGCCGCGCGGCAGCGTCTCCGGCATCGGTTAACATAATGAGATTTTTTCCATCAGTGAGAACGCCGGCTGCCTGCATCTTTTTGATGGTCTCTGTGACAAGTGAAGGAGAAACGGAGAGCCACTTGCTCAGTTCCTTATTCGTTGCCTTTCCCTGCCTATGACTTAGCTTAAAAATCGCAACAATGTATTCTTCCCATTGCGGATGTATTTCCATGTGATATTCTCCTAAATATAATATCGCTTGCAAAGTGCAGTATATAGCGTTTGTCCTTCTGCTGTCAGGAGATAATAGTCACCACTTTGGCGCAGCACACCCGTGGATAGGAGCTCTTGGCTGATACGGCGAACACGAGGAAGATCCCATTTTAGATGGTCACCGATCTCCAAAGCATGGTTTTCTGGACTGAGTTCATTCTTTGCGGTATGTTTTCCAATGTGGAGGATGAAAAGCTCTCGCTGCATTTGC
The DNA here is from genome assembly GCA_938045435.1 of uncultured Selenomonas sp. Taxonomy (GTDB): domain Bacteria; phylum Bacillota; class Negativicutes; order Selenomonadales; family Selenomonadaceae; genus Centipeda. Next base: position 3,204 of record CALIBA010000020.1, on the reverse strand, counting down.
CGCACGCTCCGTATGCGGCGGATGTATGAGGTGATTGCACCTTTGGGACTTATGAGCAATGCAAATATGTAAACAATCATATTGATGACAGCACAGAGACCTGAGATGGAGGCATTCATATGCACAGCACAACCATAACCGACGATACTGTTTATCATACTGAATAAAAGTGCAAGAATCAATGTATCCGATAATTTTTTTGTGAATAGAAGTGCCGTTGCACCAGGGGCGATAAAAAAGGAGATGACAAGAATTGAACCGACCGCATCAAATGCTGCGACTGTCGTCAGTGATGTCAGTGACATAAATGTGTAGAATAGGATGCCGGTCGGAACACCGATAAGCTTTGCGTATTCTCCGTCAAATGTAGATACTTTAAGCTCTTTATAGAATATAGAGATGAAGCCTGTAATCATGAGGGCAAGACCACCCATCTTAAGAGCAGAAGATGCGATCTCTATGCCAAGAACTTTTTCGGTATTCAGCCCTGCATAAATTACCTCACCCATAAGCACCATATCCGTATCAAGATGAGCATTTGCTGCAAACTTGCTGATAAGGATAACAGCAAACGCGAACAGCATGGGAAAGACGACACCAATGGCATCATCGTATTGAATAAGGTTCGTCTTGCCCAGCAGTTCCACGAGCGATACTGTGACAACACCCATGAGCGCAGCACCGAAGAGGAGCCATGGTGAATTGAGATCATTCGTGATGAAGAAGGTAAGTACGATTCCGAGCAGTACGGTGTGACTGATTGCATCTGCCATCATCGAAAGGCGGCGCAGGATTAAAAAGACACCGAGCGGCGCACATGCCGCTGCTGTCAGTAGGAGAACAAGCAATGCGTCATCCATGTGAGTGTCTCCGTTTCATCATAGTGTTAAGGATTCCCTTCGGCCCGCACAGAAGAGAGAAAAAGGCGATGAGGCAGGCAACAAGAATGATGCTTGGCCCAGTGGACATACCCTGCTCGAGTGTACTGATGTATGTTCCGACGAGCGCTGAAACTGCACCGATGAAGCTGCTCAGAAGGAGAACGTGTGCGAACTTATTCGACCACTGATTTGCTGCAACACAGGGGATGATGAGAAAGGAGCTGATGAGGATTGCCCCCACAGCCTTGATACCAATGCCAATGACTGCGATGGTCATGATGAGCAGCAGTACACTTAGAAATCGGCAAGGCATCCCTGCAATTTGTGCATACTCTGCATCAAAGACAAAAAGCTTCAGCTCTTTGTAAAAGAGGACTAAAATCAGCAGACAGATAGTAGATACTATTGAAATTAGAAGGACATCAACCTCAAGCATATAGGCTGCTTGTCCAAAGATGTAAGTGCCGAGCCCCGCTTGTGATGCGCCTATATAGTCGTGGTTTCCTTGGATAAAACTCTTAAGTGCCATACCTAAACCAAAAAATCCAGAGAGGAATATGGCAAGATTTGCATCTAATCCGAGACGCTTATCTTCATGCGCAAGCTGGATCAGTGCGTAGCTTGTGGCACCAGCTGCAATTGCTCCAATGAGCAGAATGATAGGGCTGCGTGTGGCGAAGATCATATAGGCAAGGATGATGCCAGGAAAGGTTGAATGTCCAATGGCGTCACCAATGAGACTTTGCCCTTTGTATACACTGAATGCGCCCACAGGACCAGCTGCGACAGCGAGCATAATGCTTCCAAATGCGACAATCTGAAAGGTGTAGTTCATCAGAATATCCATTTCTGTCACTCCTTTACATGATAGGCGAGAGCAAGTGCTGCTTCTTTATCTAGCACCGCCATATAGTCTGATGCCTTGACGGTACGGTTCAGTACAACAAGATAGTCGAAATATGTGTCTAGTGTACTAAGATCATGATGGACAGCGATAACGGTGCGATGCTCCTTTTGCAATTCTATGAATTTATCCATAATGATCAGTTCTGTTGTCTCATCAACACCTGCAAGCGGCTCATCCATGATATAGAGCAGTGCGTCTTGTGCAAGTGCACGGGCGATAAAGACACGTTGTTTTTGTCCGCCCGACAGTTCAGAGATTTGTCGATCGGCAAAGTCTGCCATTTTCATCTGTTCGAGTGCATTCATTGCAAGCCTTCGGTCATCTTTTCTCGGGCGTTTTATCAGTCCGAGATGTGCATAGCGTCCCATCAGTACGACATCGAAGACCGTTGTGGGGAAATCCCAATGCACAGAACCACGCTGCGGTACGTAGGCGATTTGTTTGTGTACTTCAGACAGAGGTTTTCCCCAAAGGCGTACTGTACCAGAAACAGGCTTCAAGAGCCCCAAGATGCCCTTAATCATAGTAGATTTTCCAGCGCCGTTTGGACCTACAATTGCACAGCGCACATATTCAGGTATATCAAGGTCAATGTCCCAGAGTACAGGCATCTGCTGATATGCCATTGTCAAATCCTCTACATGTATGACGCTTTGGTTGTTTTCCATTTTGCGTCCCTTCCCTGTTAAAATACGGGAAACACAGAAAAACTCTATGTTTCCCGCGGCTGATTGTTTTCCGCTCGATATATTTACTTCAAATGTGAAACAATGAGATCTATGTTACTGCGGTACATATCAATATAGGTATCCCCCTTTTGTCCATCTGGCGCAAGGGAGTCGGAAAATAATTCGTTTCCTTCACCGCTTACGATCTCTACATCAAATCCTTTCATTTTACAGACCTCCTGAAGCTTCTTCATACGCTCAGGATTTGTCGTGCTCTCGGCGAACACTGCCTTGACCTTGTGCTCGACAATGTAGTTTGCTGTTTTCTCGATGTCAGCATTTGCAACCTCGGAGTCCGTGCTGACGCCCTGCGGTGCGATGACGTTCACGTGGTAGCGGCGGGAGAAGTAGTTGAACGCATCGTGCGGCGTGACGAGGTTGCGCTGACCCTCGGGAATCTGTGCAATCTTCTGTGTGATCTCCGCATCAAGCGCATCCAGATCGGCAAGATACTTCTTTAGATTCTCCTGAATCTCCTTCTCGTGTGCGGGAACGAGCTTAATGAGCTCAGCGGCCGCCGTCTCCGTTGCCTGTTTATAGAGGGCGACATCGAACCAGAAATGCGGGTCGACGATCTTCTTGCCGTCCTCCTCCATGTAGTTGATGTTCGCGTCCGCAAAGTTCTTCGTGACTGCGACGCCCTTCTTCTCGAGTACTTCTGCCATCTTACCCTCGAAGTGCAGACCGT
>CALIBA010000019.1 GCA_938045435.1 uncultured Selenomonas sp. | reverse complement strand
ACACGGTATTTCTCCCACAAGGTACGCGCCGCTTCATATGCATCAGCCGGCATAAACGCCGCTCCCCTCTGCGCCCTGCACTCCCTTTTCCTCGCGCGCCTTCTTCATTGCGCCCGACCATGCATCACGCAGACCAATCATAATATCATCGGCCTCCTTAATGATGGCAGGATCCCCCTTCATATTGCCCTCGACCAGACGATCGTAGGCATAGTTGTAAAGGGGAAGGAGCTGGTGCGAGATCTCATAATCCATATTGAGCGTGACGCGAAATTCGGAGATGATGTTCTGTGCTTTCTGAAAAGAAATGTTGGCGTTTTCATAATTCTTTTCATCAAGCGCCTCAAGCCCCTCTTTAATGAATTTCAGACAACCGTTGTAGAGCATGAGGGTCAGCGCCTCGGGCGTTGCCGTCATCACCTGCTGCTTCCTATAAACCTCCGCAGCATTATTTGCCATACGGGAATCCCCCTTCCTTCGCGTTATTTCGCAACGAAGAAATTATACTGCGTCGAGAGCCGCGAGATAGCGACCTCCATCGCGTCGTACTTTTTATAGAGATTCTGCTCAAAAATATCCATCATCTTCTTGAAGTCGCTCATCTGCTTCTGGTAGTTCTGGATGAGCTTGCCGAGCGTACTCATATCTCTGGGGTCATCCGAGCCGCCGCCCAGCTTCTCAAGAGTCTGGAGCCTACTGCTGAGCGAATTTGCAAGACGCGAGGCAACGCCGTTATTGCTGTAATCGTTGTCCGCATCATCATGAGAGAGCAGATTTTTCACGGCATCCGGCTCTGCCGCAATGGCTGCCTTCAATTTGGTCTCATCGAGTTTTAGATGCCCTGTCTGATTCGACGACGTAATGCCGATGGATGAAAGCGTTTTGTAATGTCCGGGCGCTGAACCCACGCGGTTGATGACTGCATCGCGCAGATCGCCGATGAGGGAGCGGACATAGCTGTCACGGAAGAGCAGTCCCGACTTTGCCTTTTCGTTCCACTTCTCGACCTTTTCTTTTGACATCCCCTCTTCCTGGGATTTTGTGAGCACACCGTAATCCTTGTACTTGTTCTCTCCATAGAGTTTCACGAGTTCATCCAGAAGGGCATTGTACTCCTCGACGAATTTTTTGACGTTGTCAACGAGTTTGTCCTGATCCTGCGTGATGTTGATCTGCGCCGGTGTGCCCCCCGTCGTCTGCTTGAACGTGTAGATGACATCGTTGACGGTCAGGTTGTTCTCCTGCAGATTGTTGTAGTTACGCCCGTCAATGGTGACATTCGCATTCGTCCCTTGAACGCTCATCGGCGTTCCGAGCACCGAGTACGTCATTGCAGGACCAACGCTGCCACCTGAGACCTGTCCAAGGCGCAGTTTGTTGATGACCCCCTCTGAGGCACTGCTCGCAGCAGGAGACAGTCCCGCTGTATCGACACTGAGCTTGATCTTATTGGTATCGCCCGTCTTGCTGTTAAAGAGGGAGAATCCATCGGATACGGAGTCATAATTCGCGCGGATATTAAGTGGTTTGCTCTGCCCGCCGTTCTGATAGCGTGCATTGTTGATGCGGGAGACAAGATCATTGAGCGTAAGGTTCTTGTTGAATACCTCATCCGCTGTAAAGGTGATGGTCTTTGTTCCGGTGCCGTCCGAGATCTTAAAGCTAAGGGCCGTATCGGTCGCAGTCATGCCGCCGGGCATCGTACCGCCCGAAAAAGCGACGTCCTTCAGTTTAATACTGTTCGGCGCTCCCGTATTGGCACGTGTAATTGCCCCCGGTGCTGTCATGAGATAGGCATTGGACGCTACGCTCGTCACCGTGACGGAATGCGGCATAACCCCAGCATTTGCAGTCGCAGTCGCTGTTACGGCCCCTGCATTCGTGCTCGTCGCATTCATCGGCTTTGTCGCACTGCTGAGACGGAAGTTCGAAACCGTGTTGTTGCGGAAGGCCTGTACTTTGTCATAGACCTTCGCATAGGCTTCTTTCTTCCATGTCGCTTCCACTTCTTTTTGATACATACGGTCGTATCGTTTTTGGCGGGACATCATCCCGACTTTGACCAGAGACTCGACATCAATGCCCGAGCCGGAGAGCCCATAAATCCCTCTTGCTGCCATATATTCTCCTCCTTAGTGTACCTTCTCTTTACGCCCTTTTATCCAGGAATGCTCCAATCCAGTTATGCATGTGAATCATATGCTTGATCACAGCTTCTGTTGGGATCTCGCGCAGAACTTCATGCGTCTTCTTGTCGAGCATGCGTACAGACATAAAGTTGACTTCTTTATGGTACTGGAACTCAAGATTGACATCAATGTGACGCATGATGTCATTGAGTTTTTCAGTGATGTAGTCCGCCTGCTCCTCATTTGCTTGAATGCTTTGCGCTTCTTCTTGTACATCCACAGGTTCTTGGTTCTGGCTTTGGACTTGGGTTTGGTTTTGGACTTGCGTGCCTGCGGCAGTTTTCTGCACCGCCTGTGCGGCATAGGCACTCCGCACAGTGCTAGCATTTGCGTATACAAATGCAGCATTTTGAACGTTTCCTACAATCATGAGATACCCCTCCATGTGTGCGGGAACGGATCCTTCCGTTCCCTATTCGTCTATTCCCTGACGATATAGTGAACAACGGCATATATGAAAGCAACGGAGAAACGGTGGGTTCTCCGAGGATTCCCTTTATCCTTTGGGAAGCGTGCTGAGATCGAGGTTCTGCGGCGGTACCGCAGCGCTCTGATTCTCCTGTTGGATCGCCTGATAGATCTCGCCGCGATAAATCTTGACACTACGCGGCGCGTCGATCGCGATGCGCACATTGTCTCCCTGGACCTCAACGATATTGATGACGATATTATCGCCGATCATGATCTGCTGTCTGGGTTTTCGCGTAAGTACGAGCATTATTTGTCCTCCGTATCTGCGGGGAACAGGCGATGCTTTGTCGTATACGGTCCCTTCTCAAGAACGACCTGTTTGGCCTGTCTCGTCTTTGCATTGATGACAACCGGTGCCATGAGATTCGCTGTAAGATCACGAATATCCTGTCCCGACAAGGTAAGGATGGCGTAGATGAGCACATCTTCCGGCGAGGTGAGTGCAAGTTCCTGCTCCACATCATCCTCAATCGTAAACTCATAGTCCGGAAAGAAAATGAGTGGAACCGTCATCAAAAAGGCGAGATCCGGTGTCTGAAGCGACTGCAAAAACATGTACGGACTTCCCTCTTCATACGGGATGATGAGAAAGTCGCGCTCCTCCTCAAACGCCGGGAGACCTGCTGCAAAATGAATGATTTTATCCTCTTCTGCTTCGATTTCGCCAAAGCGGCTGGTCATGAATTTTCTCATTAAAATCTCCTGTTACGCATAAATATCATACGTACCTTCACTGATCCAACTGTGAATCTCACCCTTCTGCCGCAAATAGGTTTCGATGCTGCCAGGGCGATAGCGGACATTTGCATGTCCTTCCGTATACCACTTAGGCACAGTGCGTCCGCCGTGGATGTCCCCAACGACTCTGCCGACATCAAAGCGGATCTCAGGATCCGGAATATGCGCGGCCTCAAGCCCGCGCATACGCGTCGCACGGTGCATGACATCCTTTTTGTAAAGCTCAAGCAATACCATACGTCCCGGTTTGGGGGCATCCTCTGCGAGCGTCCACGCCCTCCGCGTGTGTATCGCTGTTGCCTTCTGTACATCCTGGATGCCCTCTTGCCCATGCTCCCGGGCAAAATCCGTATGATTGGTATAACCATAGCTGTGGCGGCTCGGATAGGTGTTAATATATATCTGGGGCTGCGTCTTCCCTTGTTCGGAGCGTGCCTGCACCGACTCCTGCTCATAACGCGGCTGCGTAATGCTGGTTTCGAGGCTGGCAAGCTGCATGCGTATGCCGATCATGGGAAGCGTATGCCGTGTATTGAGATAAAACATAGACATAAAGGGCATCCTTTCCCCTTATGGGAATACCGTGGATACAAAATCGGCCAGACAGCGCCGCCCATAAAAGCACGGCGTGCCTTCTTGAAAAACACAGCAAGAGCAGCGTACTCATGTACGCCGCTAAAGCATCAGCGCAGATAATCAACCAACGAGAGCGGCAGAATACGCGCCCCCATCGACAGCGACATACTCATGACTGTTTGGTGCTGCATCATCTTTGTGGCAAGTTCTGCAACATCCGCCGAGGAGACATCTGTGATGTCACTCGTGATATTCTGTCCCTGATTGGTGAGAATATCCGTCATATCGTTATAAAGCTGAACGCGTGAGCCGGTCTTTGCATGTGCCTGCAATGTGACTTGATTGGCGACATCGGCATGTGTCACGCCGTCGGAGCTGAGCCACTTGGAGTCCGCTGCATTGGTCTTAGCATGCACTGTCAGCATGTTGTTCAGCATCGCAGTACCGGACATGGTGTTGCCGGAGTTCGCATCATCAAAGAGATCGCGTCCAAAAAGGTCTTCTCCGGTTCTGTTGACCGTATCTGCCGTCGGCTCGGTCGAACCGTTCTGCTTGACCATCGAGATATAGCGGAAGTCGCCGCTGTAAGTCGCGAGCTGCTGTTTCACCGTTGCGAACCGCATCGTCACGCCGCCTACCGTCGTGCTCCAGTTGACACCGCGTCCGGCTGTGCCGCTGATGATCTCACCGGTGTTCTTAAAGTTCTGTGATACAAACCCTGCCGGCATAGCGATGTTGCCGACCCGGGTCGGCTTGCCGGCAGCAGCAGCCTGTGCAACTGTCTTATAGCCCTGTCCGACGAGATCCTTGTAGCCGTTCTCGACAAACTCCTTGCTGTAAACGTCTCCCGTCAATGTGTTCAAGTAGTACGTATTGCCATCGCTGCCATTCATCTCGAGCATTTGACGCAGGAAGTCAGGGCTCTGATTATTGCCCACGTTGTTGAAGAATCGTGTCTGTGGGTCATCGAGCGTCTTGGTAAGTCCGCGGCTGCGCGGTGTCTTTTCATCCGTCAATGCAAAGGGCTGCTTGAGATCTGCCTGCCCGGAGAAGATATAGCGGTCGCCGAGCTGCGTGTTGCCGAGGGAGACGATCTGCTGAATCTGCGCCATCATCTCTTTGGCAATCGCCTGCCAGTCACCACTTTTGCCATCCTTATCATCGTTCGCCGCCTCTACGGCGCGCGCCTTAAAGGTCTTTTGGATGTTCTCAATCCCGCTGAGTGCAGTCTGTGTACTGTTCATCCACGAGATGCCGGCCTTGACGCTCTTTTGATACCGTGAGTTTTCTGTCTCCGAGACATTGTAGCGCAAAAAACGCGAATAGTCGACGGAGTTGTCTGAAGGACGGTGCAGCTTGCTGCCGTCGCTCTGCTCCATGAGTTTGGTCTTTGTATAATCCAACTCATTGAGATCCCTTTGGTACCGCTGCACCACATAGTTGCTGCTAATACGAACTGCCATAAGTCACCTCTTACCTTCCTACAACGCCGGTGCTGTTAATCAGTCGGTCCAGCATTTCATCCATTGTCGTAAGCACGCGTGAGCAGGAACCATACCCTGTCTGGAACTTCAGCATATTGGTCAGTTCCTCGTTCCAGTCAACGCCGGCTGTGGACTGCCGCCACTGCTCAATCTGGGTCATAAGATCGTCTTGATGCTTGACCTTCTTCTCGATATTTTCGGCACTTGCACCCAGCCTGCTCATGATTTCATTATAGTATTGGTTGACGGAAATATCGCCGACAGCACGCTCTGTGCCCATGGGGTTCATGGTGTTCGACTGCCCGAGGTTGAACAGTTTGCTCAGCTCCACCGCCATGGTGCCGTCACCTGTACCGTTGATGTTGGCGGTGTTATAGGTATAGGTTGCACCACCCGGAATATAGGTCGGCGCGATTTTTACCCCCGCATTATTCGTAATCTGACGTGCGCCGACGAGGTTCTGTCCGCCCGCTGCAGTCAGTTCATCACTGACCTTCAGCTCCTCTATGATCTGCATGGAGCGGAGTTTTTGAATGTCGTTGCCGATGGATGTATCCGTCATCGTCACTGTCCGCGTCGTACCAGCCGATGTGCGGACGACGCTGGCACCCGCCGCCCTTAGATAACGGTCGCCTGTCAGCGGGTCAACATGCCATGTATAGTGTCTCTGATCGTAGTTATTTCCTGTAAAGGTGCTTTTGAAGGCATTTTTCCCGAAGAAGTTCGTCCACGTCGTCTCGTTCCGATCGATGCCGGCGCCCTGCTTGTGGACGTCGTTGAACGTCGAAAGGAGGGTCGCGGAGATGTCTGCGAGGTTGTCGATATATCCCTTATCCTGCGCGATGGTATCCTGCAAGGCTTTTAGAACACCGCCCTGCGGGATATACCCAAGACCGCCCGCTTCCTTGATGCGTATGGTGTAATCAGAGATGCCATACTGCTCATTGTGATATGGTTCACTCATCTCAAGGGTCAGTGCGCTGTTGCGGTGCACGAGTGTAGATCCGTTGGAAACGACGGTGTACATGCCGTTCGGTTCCTGATAAACGTTGACATTCGTCAGTTCCGAGAGCTTATCCACGAGGAGGTCGCGCTGGTCACGCAGGTCATTTGCCATGCCGCCCCCCGTCTCTGCGAGCATGATGTTTTGGTTGAGCTGCGCGATCTGTCCGGTGATGGTGTTGACCTTTTGTACCTGCGTACGCATTTCATCATACTGCGCAGCAATCTGTTCCTGCAGTTGTTTTGCTGCCGTCTGGATGCGGTTGACCAGATTGTTCCCCTTGCTGATCACCGATGTGCGCGAAGCTGCGTCACTGGCATAGTCTGAGAGGTTGACCCACGACTGATAGAACTCCTGCATCGCATTGAGAATACCGGTCTTCTTTGAGTCGTTAAAAACCGCTTCAACCTTATCGTAGTTCGTCTTATACGTTTTATAGAACGTCTGTGACGAGGTTTCCGCCCAGAACTGCTTATCTGCATAGATGTTGCGTGCACGCGTGAGCGAGAGTACATCGACGCCGCTTCCTGCGAGCACCTCTCCATAGAGCGCAGGGCGCTCGCTGTACTTCGTTGCAGCAGAGTTCACGCTCTGACGTGAATACCCCTCTGTCGTCGCATTGGTGATATTGTGTCCGACCGTGTCGAGGGAGAGCTGGTTGTTCTGTATCCCTCGCACCATGGTATTGAGTCCGGCAAAAGTTGACCGCATCGTCTTCACTCTTTCCTAATCGTTTTATACATCTGCATCAAACATAGCGATCTCCCGTGACACCCCCCCGCCGGTGCCCGCAATGGGCTGCGATTTCCCGTAGGTGTGGTCGGCAACGGTGCCGGAGATGACATTGAGCTGATAGCTGATAAAATCTACACTGTTTTGGAGCAGTTCCTGACAAAGCTGTACGCTGTCCCGCAGTGCCTGTTGGTGCTGCACCGCAATCGCGGCAAGTTTTTCTGCAGCGAGCCGTTCCCTTATATTCGGCTCTTTTGCAAGAACCCCTCTCATATCTGCCTGTCCTGTTCGCTCTAGAAGTTCTTTCTGTCTGCGCTCGATGCCGCGCATGTCTGCAAGACTGCGCTCGGCTGCAATGGAGGCTGCAGAAACCCCTTCCCCCGAAACATCCTTCTGCAGCACCTCCTTCAGTGCTCCAAACCGCTCCTGCGCCGCCGCACATGCGGCAATCTGTGATTCGAGCAGTGCGCGTGCCTCTTGGGTTTCATTTGTCATAACCGCTCACGCCCTATAGTCCAGATTCTTCTTCAAATGCCGCACCTGTTCATCTCCGTCGCTTCCGTAAACGGGATCGACAACGGCACCGCCGATTAGTCCAAGCTGCCGATTCACTGCGATGAGCGCCCCCTCTGTCAGGAGCGCATTATCTCCAACACGTTCCTTGGCCTTTTTCACAAGTTGACTGAGCCTTGTGCTGGCCGTGTGCACTGCGCGATAGATTTCATCTGTCGGTGCGAGCAGCGACAGTTCCTCCATATCCGTCTCCGGCGTCACCCCGGGGGTATGCATACCGATCTCTTTGAGCAGCCCGCGCCGCTCATCCTCTAGGAGCTCCACGGTACGTACAAAAAGTTCCTCCCGTGCAATAAGTTTTTCCAAGCGTTCCATATCAAGTGCAATAAGCACATGACGCTTTTCCTCCTGGAGACTGCAAATCTGTTCATATTGGTCGGCAAGTGCGCCGAGCGTATGCGTGAGCGCATTCCACATGAATGGTTCTCCTGCCCTAGTAGCGCATCGCAAGCATCTTTGCTGCGATGTCCGCGGACGCCGGCGCATAGGTTCCTGCCTGGGCGCGCGCAGAGAGCGCCTCCACACGCTCCATGCGCACATCATCCATTGCTTGGAGCTTTTGTAAAATGTCGCCGAAGCTCTGCACCTCACCTGACAGCTCGATCGCATCCGGCTGCTGCACAGCGCCTGCTGCTTCTACGTATCGTGTGCTGACTGCTTGGCTGCCCTCATAGAGGCGGCTTACGGACTGCACTGCATGATTTCTGATTAACATCTTTTTTCACCACCTGTATTTTGTCCCGGTACGATATGCTCGGAACTCTTTCATTTTCTTTATCGAAAAAAAAGGACGCGCACTTAAGGAATTTTTCCTCTGTACGCGCCAAACATTATCGGCAGTGTATCTATATGGCTCGTCTAGCCTTGTTTTTTCCTCCAAAATACACCGCCCGCAGGGGTTAAAACGCGGCAGCTGTTGAGCACCACCGCAAGAGTCGCCGTGTTGTGGATCACTGCCGCAGAAAGCGGACTGATGCAACCAAGCGCCCCAAGCAACATAGCCGAGGAGTTGACGAGAATGGTTGCCTTAAAATTTTGATTCACAAGCTGCATGGTCCGCCGCCCAAGCTGCAGAGCCTCCATGAGGCGCGCCGGATCCTCCGAGTGAATCGTCACCGCAGAAGACTCCGCTGCAATATCCGTCTGCCGCCCGCCGAGCGACACGCCCACGTCCGCAAAGGCAAGTGCGGGCGCATCGTTGATGCCGTCGCCGACCATCATCACGGTGCCGCGCTGCTTGAGCTGATTGACATAGCGCGACTTGTCCTCAGGCAGAATCTCGGCATGGTACGAGTCCACATCCATCTCACGCGCGACATCTGCGGCGACCGCCTTCGCATCGCCGGTCAGCATAACGATCTCATCTATGCCATAGCGGCGCATCTGGTTCAGCGTTTTTTTCATCTTCGGACGAATCGGATCCTCGATGCCGATGATGCCGATAAGCTTTGTATCGCGTGCGATATAGAGAAGGTTCTTCCCGGAGACGGCAGCGCCAAGCTGCTCTTTATCCTCGATACCGCACTCCTTTAGAAAGCGGCGACTGCCGACGCGTACGGTGCCGCCGGCATATCCTTCAAAGTCCGGCACTTCCGCCTGCATTCCGCGCGCTACAATAGTCTTGGACGAGCGGTGCTGCGGCGTTTTCCACGCCTTTGCCTCGACATATTTCTGAATCGCAACCGCCAGGGGATGCACAGAGTGCTCCTCCGCCGAAGCCGCGAGCAGCACAGCCTCCTTCTCCTCAACGCCTTTGGCCGTGGCGATAAAGGAAATCTCCGGCACGCCGACCGTCAGCGTACCCGTCTTGTCGAGCACAACTGTATCTGTGCGTGCGAGCGCTTCAATATAGTTGCCGCCCTTAACGAGAATGCCACGCCGCGCCGCTGCCGCGATGGCGGCAGATATGGCGGTCGCTGTCGAGAGCTTGAGCCCGCAGGAAAAGTCAATAAAGAGCAGGTTCAGCACCCGCCCCCAGTCGCGTGTGGCGCCGTAGACGATGGCCGCGCCGATAAACGACACCGGCACGAGGTAGTTTGCCATCTGATCGGCAAAGTTCTGCACGGGGGCGCGGCGCATCTGCGCCTCCTCTACCAGATGGACAATATGGGCGAGCGAGGTATCCTTTCCTACCTTCTCAAC
>CALIBA010000018.1 GCA_938045435.1 uncultured Selenomonas sp. | reverse complement strand
TCGGATGTGGAATCAATGTTCTCGCGCTCGAAGCGGACGGCGATCCCCTTCTCTTTCAACCGTCGAACGGTATGAAGGCAATCCACGGTATCACGGGCAAATCGGCTGATGCTTTTAACGAGCACCAAATCAATCTTCCCGGCGTTGCAGTCCGCGATCAGTCGCTTGAACTCATCTCGGTGTGTAGTGCTTGTCCCTGTGATTCCTTCGTCTGCGTACACTCCTGCGTATTCCCACGCAGGATTATTCTGGATGAGACTGCTGTAGTAACTGACCTGCGCTGCAAGGGAGTAGTGAAGCGTATCCACAGAGACACGGGCGTAGGCAGCCACACGCAGCTTTTTCTGCAATATAGGGCTTGGTTGAACCCGTCGTATTTTCATGGTGCTCCCTCCTTTCCACTCCCATATTCCCGTACTATCCGCACGATAGCAAGTCAATATCTGAAAATAGTACGCCTATGACGGGGCGATATTTCTCGCGCATTTTCGCTTCAAACGCAAGATACTCGTCCTCTGACAAAAAACCGCTCTGCAGCATTTTCCATGAAGCACGCATCACCATCTGATACGTCATTTCCCGAAGCCCTTCTTCCTTGCTCATCTCAACATCTCCCTTCATGGAACAGCAGACAAAAACGGCACTTTTGGTCACCCAAAAAGTAAAAAAATAACCCGACGGTAAGCCGCCGGGCATTGAGGTTAAAGCAGTTATTTATCTTTGAGGCTGTGCATCATGTCCTGCAGTTTCTGTGGAACGGGAAGCCCCATCCGTGCTGCGTTCTCGATGATGGAGATTCCTTCATTCGAGATGTAGAAGAAGATCACGGCAGAACGCAGGACACAGCCGCTCCCGATGATGTGTACATCAAGGACGTTCGCCACGCCGACAAGGGTGAAGATGCAGACTTTCTTGCAGATTCCCTTGAAGCCGATTGCACTGGACAGCTTCTTCTCCACAATCGCACGGAGAACACCTGTGATGTAGTCCGTCGCCACAAACACAACGAGGGCATAGAGCAGATCGTCAAAGCTGCCGAGGAACTCCCCAACAACGATGCCGATGCCCGCCGCATACAGACGTATTGTCAAAATCTGATCCATATCAGACACCCCCTGCTTTCTTCCATTTATTGAGATTGCTCATCCTGCGCAGACGGTAGTTGTAGCATCCGCGCATCAGTTCCGTAAGCTGACCGTCTTCCCATAAATATAAGGGCGATCCCGTGCTGACCAGGCATTTCCCCTGCCCCAGAGGGCAGAGACTTGTGCGGGCAGTCGGATTCGTTTCCAGTTCCATGAGCAGCTCGTCCTTTGCACTGTAAATCTTTGAAATATACTTTTTCCCGGAGATAAGGTAATCCAGATTTGCGGGAAAGCGCATATACATTCCGTCATGGAGCGGATAGCGGACACTGTAATCCTGTGCGCTCCATCTGCTTTCCGAAGTATGGGATTCCCCTGTAACAGAGTCTTTTGACGTTGTTTTGGTTTTCTCCATCCAAGGCTCAAGATTGCTGCCATCGAAGAACACATAACGGTCTGTGCTGACATGACTTCCTTCTCCCCCATGCTCTGATGTTGCGTGCCATATCATCACTTTGAAGTTCCCAGCTTTATCCACCCGCCCGCCTTCTGTTTGACAGCTATAGAGGTCAGTGGGACCGGATACGGCGGGAGCACCAAACATCTGCACAAGATCGTATGCGGCGATGATCTCTCCGTTGCGTTTGACAGAGAGAATACTGTCACGCTGATCTACCCCAGTGAGGGGGAATACGAGGACATTCACAGCTTCGAGGGTATAGAGATTCCCTTGCTCATCCATTTCGGCATCGAGCATTCCATAGCCTGTAACATACGCGAAGTAGCGATTGCTGTTGACCATCCATATATCCTCTTTGGAAAAGCCGAGCGGATGAATTTTTCCTTTTGCATAGTACGAATGGAGCATCTGGTTTTTTTGATCCTTCCACTTTATTTGGAGGAGCGGTATGCCGGAAAGGACATTCGTCGGAATGTAGCTGTTGCCGCCCTCGGATTCATGCCCGTAGACGCAGCGACCGTCCGTCCAGACCCACTCTCCCTCACGAACCGTTCGATTCCCTATGCAGGTAAGCCACGATCCGTCAGCAAGCACCTTATTCCCGCGCACAGCTTTCACCATCGCCCTGTGCATACACATCACGCTCCCACGATAACGGCGATACCGCCCTTTGAAATCTGTACCCACACTAGACTGCCGTCTGACGTATTGCAGTCCACTGCCGCACGAAATGGATACGACCGCTCGCCGATATGAACACGTCCATTCTGAATCCTGCCGCGCTGTGCCTGTGACTCAACCACCTTCGAGTTCTTTATCCCCACCCGTATTGCTGCCGCAAGTCCAAGAATGCCATTCATCCGTACCACCTCACCATCTTGATTGTCTGCCGCAAAAGGCGCGGCGTGAGTTCCACTGTGTTTGACTGCAAGAAATACTCATGTCCCTCGAATCGGATGCGCTCGGTGAAATCGACGATGTGGTCAATGTCGGGAACGCCGCTACGAATCCGTGCGCGAATCTCCACCGTAACAGTCTCCTGTGTCCTGCGGTTCAGCCATTCGATTTCCCGCGTCAGTGCCCGTAAATACTCCGTACCCACAACGGGAAATTCTGTGTCGATGAGCGAGGAATATGGGAGTTCCCCATTTCCCCTGTACTGTGCGCCGAGACTGAGGTTCGACTGCTCTATCGTGAACTGACTCGCCTTGCCGCCGGGCTTTCCCTGCGACAAACTACTCCCCTCCAATGCGCCATCGACATAAACCGTGGTTGCGTACCATCCATAACCGAGCGGTGCATGATAGGTGATGCGCTCCGTGCCCTTCTCTCTGTTCCAGTCCTCCCAATCGTATTCTGTGTGTTTCTTCCCGTCATTGACCGCCTCGGTGGTACGCTCCCACTCCTTGAAGAGATACACGTCACGCCCTGTGGAGGCGTATGCGTAATCCGTGCGGCTTGTCGAGCCGTCCACATTGTGTGTGCGTTTTTCGGCAAGATACTCCCCGTCATAGGAATAGGTGCTGTAGCCGTTCTCATTTGTCTCGCGAACGAGGAAACCATTATAGTAAGTGCGGCTGATCTCTTTGAATGAAATCGTGCCAGTGAAAGGGATAGGTGCAGTATCCTCCTCGTTGTGCGCTCCACTTTCAAGATTGTTATTCGCGCTGTGCCAGACAGAGCGCACGAGTTTCCGTTCGATAGTCGGCTGCGCGTGCGGCCAGTGCGTGATGTCGACAACGGATTCCTCCATCCCGCGCTGAATGATATGGAGCGTGTCGCCCCGTATGAACACATTGATCTGCCGCTGCGGCAGTTTTGCCGTCCATCCGAACAGTGCGGAGATAAAATCATGGTAGGTCATGCCGCTGCCCTCAAAGTTCTGCGACGGCGTGAAATCATCGGTCAGACGATGCAGCCGAAGCCCAAGTGCCGCCGCGATCTCCGCAGCATAGCGCGACACCTTCGCCCGCTCGACGTAGATATGGACGGACGTGTAGAGGAGCGTGTCCTTACTGTACGTTCCCTTGACGGACTGCACGATGCCACGCTGACTTGTTTCCTCCACGAGAAAACGGAAGGCATAATCCAACACGCGCCCCTGAACGCTGTCGCCGATGGAAAGCGGCTGGACGGTTTCGAGTTGGATATTGTCGGAAAGCGTAAGCTCGCCGAGCGTCACGGAGAAGGAGCGAATCCCCCGCTCCTTGAACTCTGCGTAGGTAAGCGTATGAGGAATCTCAATCCTTGTGTCTGCAAGAATCCGCGACTGCTTGACGAGAGTCCGCTTCGTATCTACGAGAACCGTACCACAACGACCAATGCGCCGCTGCGTGTCACCCGTTACCGTGATTTGTTTGACGATCCGAATATCGCGCAGGGTATCTGCACGCATAGCGATGGATGTGTTGAGCCTGCGTGACGTATCTCCGCTCGCCTGCACGGACTGACGAAATACGGGAATCACCGTGGCATATATAACAGACTTGATGTGAATGCGCCCGAACGGCAGCCACGCAATACAAATGCCAGGTTTCAGCTTGATGCTCATGTTCCCGCTCTCCATCCAAACTGCCGCCCCGTGAGTTCTTCAATCGTCATGGAGACAGTGCGCGTGTCCATCACAACTGATGTTGGATTCTGTTCGGCGATATGTCTGCCGTATTCCGTGATATTCCCGCCGCTCTTTTCAAGAGCCGTCAGAGCACACAGTCCCTCTGCCGTGCGGTAGGCAGGATTGCCGAGAAGAGAAATCCCCGTCACACGCGAGTCCGCGCCATACTGCGCGGACAGGGTGGCAACATCGACCGTTTGCAGAATCTCTTGATTCGCAGCCGTCGCCTCATAACTTCCATCGCCGCAGTCGGTCATATTCGTCTGCGGCGCTTGGACGGGCAGCATGATAATCTGCTCTCTCGGACTGATCTCCTCGTCCGAGAGAATGAGATTCGAAATGAGAATGTCTTCGGTTCTGCTGTAAACTGTTATGGTCTTTTCACTGGAACTGTAGGCGTACCAAAAAGAGCAGTCCTGCTTGTTGCAAACCTCGCGTTCGTTCAAGAGTGCCCGAAAGATACCGTCATGGTTCTGCCCCGGTTTGACATGAAACCACAAAGTATTGACTGCATTTACGCGAATGCTGTCGGAAGTGGCAATGGTATCGTTATTGTTGTCTCCCTTCATGTGCCACCTGCTCCAGGACGTTTCCGCACTAACGATGATGTAGCCTCCAATTGCAAGGGTAAGTTTGGCACGGTCTGCATTCTCCGGTGCTTTGAAGTACAGATCCAATTTCCCGTAAAGCTCTGCAGGGAATTCTGAAATCGTCAGACCTTTATCACTGGTCGGCTGCCAGAAGGATACGCCCGTCTTGCTGTACTGCTCGCCCGTCACCGTCGTGCCGCCACGAACCGAGAGCAGCTCCGCATAGCCCGGATTGATGTATTTGAACGCCATACGAACCTCCTCAATTCGAGACTAGGAGTCCCTCTGCCTGAATGTCCACGCTCGTATCCTGCTGCGGCGGCTCATCTGCACTGCTGAGTGCCTTGACCCAGAAAATCGTATTCTTATCGGCAACATTGGATAATGCGATACTGTCTTTCCACTCGGCAGATTCCAATGCTGTCTCGGCAGTGTATTTGTTATCCGTCGCGGCTTTCCACTTATCCGCATGATCGCCGACGAATTTGATCGTCAGTTCCCCGTCGATATGGAAGCCGCTCTCGCAGCGCACCGCACATTTGACGGCTTTCTGCTCGCCCTTGCCCGCATCGAGCAGAACGGAGATCGGAGAGAGTTCCGTGCCGGAGCTGACCGCTGTTCCGTCTTTGCCGCCCTCGGTCGGATTGTTCATATAGATATGCAGCAGTTCTGCCATTGTCATACCCTCCAAAATTCCAGAGACAGTTTATATACCTTCGGGAAATGCACCACGTACTCGTAGGACTTCACCACGACGCGCATAGAGGGCAGGATGTTCCCGCCCTCATCGGTCACGGACACCATCGCGCGGCTGTCCCAATATCCCTTGATTTTCTCCCAGTCGGTGTCAGTAACCGTGACCGTACAGGAAATACGGTCGCCCTCCGTGATGTGTCCGAAATCCTGCACGACCGCGCCGCCGACAATCTCCAAGAGCTGCTGACGATCATCGGGAACGATCTGCCAGTTTTCAACGGAAAGCGTTCTGACCTCACCAATGTGAATATGAATTGGAATCACCCCCTAGAGCGTTCTCGACGGCGGGACGGATACGGTCAGCGACATGGTCGGCAAGCATACGCATTCCCTCGTTGTCCTCCGTGACGGCGTTCTCGATTTGCACCTGTATGTGAATTTGGCGGTTGTCCGTCATAGATGGCGCGGACTGGGGAGTATTTTGAGAGGAAAGAACATTCTGCCCCGCAGTTTGGATGCTCTGCGCTTGTTGCCCCAATCCTGCCATCATTTCCGAGTATGAGAACTCCTGCCCATTGACACGGATGTGGGAACCGTCCTCACGCTTCTCTGGAGCGAAATTCGGCAGGAGATTCTCCATCGCCCATTTGCGCCCGGACTGGAACTGTTGAAGCAATTCCGGCGTCAGCCCCAAATCCTCTGCCGTAAATTTATTCTTTTTGCGCAGGTACTCCATCAATCCGACTTGCCCGGACTTCTTGAACACCTGCAGTTCCTCTTTCTGGGAGCGGAGGACTTCCAGAGCGGCGTTGCGTTTGGCATCGAGCTTTTCCTTCTCTGCCCAGCGTGTTGCCTCGACCTCGTCCAGACCTTTCTGCACCCACGCATCCTTCTCGCGTTCAATCTCAGCAAGGCGATTCTCCAGTTCCGTTTTCCAGATCGAGTCTATATTGGATGCAACGTCCCGCTCCCACTGTTCCATCACCCGCGCCTTGCTCTCGCTGAGCCAGTTCTGCGTCTGCAGCTCGTCCAAGCCCTTCTGACGAAAGGCATCGGCTTCACGGGCGATGGAGTCCAGCTTGTTCTGCAGGTCGGTCTTGTAGAGCGCATTCGCCTTGTCCACAACGTCCCGCTGAAAGTCAGCGTAAATCTTCGCTTCCTTTGCCAGACGGTATTCGTCGATGAGATGAGGATCTGCCCCCTTCTGGAAGAACTCAAAGGATTCGCGATCCAGACTGTGAAGGCTGTTCTGGATGTCCGTGTGCGTCAGTGCATATAGGTTGTCCGTCAATTGTGCGGTCGCCTTTGCAGATTCACTGACCGTTTTTGCGGCATCTTTCTCAGCTGCCGCACGGATTTGTGCCGCTTTCGCATTCTGCTCCTGCGCCTTAGCGTTCTTCTCCGCTTCGACACGCGCCTTCTCCTCTGCCGCCGCTTTCTCTTTGGCAATCTTCTGCTGTTCTTGGTACTGCTTGTATTCATCCCCGTAGAGCGCGTCAAGAACCGTACCACCGAGAAACGGGATCGCAATCAACGGAGATGCCACAGGATGATTTTTCACGAGCCATGAATTTGCTTCTGCGTGTTCATTGACCTTATGAATCTGCTCGCCGACAAAGCCCGCCAATTCTGCGACAGTCTTGAGTGCCTCGCCCCATCCGAGCACGGTGTCCTTGATTTCGTCCTTGTTATCCCGAATCGTTTCAACAAGAGACTCGAAGCCGTCATTGATCTCCGGCATGAGTTCTTCGGCGGCAGGAAGCAGCGCCGCACCGAGGGCAAGTTTCAGCTGCCCCGCTTCCATCTCCATCGCACGCCATTTGAGGTATGTTTCATGTGCCTGTGCCGGGTCGAGCAGACCTGTGGTCTTGACGCGAGATGAAATCGTCATCAGATCATCATACTGTTCGAGAATCGGGATAAGAGCCGCTCCACGCGCACCGAGGACTTCAGCGGTATACGCTTCCTCCATTCCCGCTTCGCTTGCTGTCTTGTATCCCTTGGCAAGCTGCGCCAACTGCTCATTGAGCGGCAGGAGATTGCCCTGCTGATCTTTGAGCGCAATACCAAAACGCGAGAGTGCGCGAGACGTGCCATTGCCAGAATTGCCCGCTGCAGATACCTGCTTGTCGAGACGTGCGATCAGAGGGATAATGCTCTTGATATCCGTATCCGCAAGCTGAAACACCCGATTGAGCATCGCAGCCTCACCTGCAGAGACATGAAGCCGCTGTGTGAGCTTGTAGACATTCTCACCCGCAAGCATCGCGTCTTTGGTGATGCTGAACAGCCCTGCTCCTGTCGCCGCAACGGCCATAACGGCAGCCATCTTTGCCGAGAGGACGTTGAATCCGCTCGTGAGATTCCGAACACCTGTCTGTGCCGCCGTCATTCCTGCGGAGATGCGCCCGCCGAGCGTGCTGGAGAGCACTGCGCTCTCCTTGAGACGTGCGTTGAGTTTCCGCACCTCGGCTTCGGTCTGTGCGACGGTTCGTTGCTGACGCAGGAGATTGCTCTCCGCACGGCGATAGGATGCGCTGTCCACGCCGTCATTCTTCTTTGCGGATTGGAGGACAGCGGCAAGAATCTGTTCTTTCTGCCGCTGAATATCCAGTTCGCGATTGATCGCCTGATGGCGTACCCTGATCTTATCCAGCTCCGTCCCCACACCGTCGAGTTTCGCGAGGTCAGCATCCAGTTTCAGATGGATATTATTCGCCTTACTGTTGAGTCGTGCAATGGAGTCGGAGACGGTCTTGCCCGCCGTGTCAAAGTCCAGCTGCAGCTGTGCGATGTTGAGACCGATGTCGAGATAGAGTTCATCAATCTTTTGTCCGCGCTTTGCCACCCTATCCCCTCCCTACATCACGTCGTCAATATAGCGTTCACATTGCTGCTGTTCGCACAGTGCCGTTACCACAAGCTGATCGAGCAGGAACGCAATCTCGTGCCTGTCGATTTCCTGCATTGTCCACCCGTAGGCGGACTGCAGCCGCTCGTAGTAGCGCAGTAAGTTCTGGTACGGAGAAAGAACTACGCCTCTTTCCCCGTCTCCTCGTTTGGGAGGTTCACCAGTTTGGAAAACGTCAGCGACTGAATCCAACGGAAGAGTGCACGGGTGAGTGGTACGATATCCGCGATATCCACATTCTCCTCCACGGATTCCCGAGTCACTTCATCCCTGCCGAATCCGAGAACGATCAGTCGAACGTGTTCGTCCAGAAAAGCTTCAAGGCTCAGACCTTCCTTGTCGGCATCAAAAAAAGCAAGGAACTCGCGCCACACCTTCATCTTCGGAGAATTCGGCGTGATCTCCCTGCCCGCAATATGCAGTTTCGGTGTATCCATCATGTCCTCCCTCAGACCTGCTCGTACCACTTCGTCCCAGTCTCAGCGGCAAAGCCCGCCGCCTCCTCGTCTGCCTTGGCGTAGGACAGCCCGTCCGAGAGTCGGTAGATCGCCTTTGCCGTCAGTGTCGGTGTGTCGAACTGGATGTTCTCCTGCTTCGAGTTGCCGCTCTCGGAGGGTTCCGTGAATTGGACTTTGTAGAATTTGGTGTATCTCTTCTTGCCGTTACGCTTGTCCGACTGAAAGAGCACAGCGAAATACGGTGCGACATCGTCCTTGCCCGCCTTCATCACGCCATTTTCGATGGTATGTCCCAAAAGATACGCTGTGTATTCCAATGGAAGCGCGGCAGTGTCAAAGGTCAGATCGTAGGATGCGGTATTCGACGCCGTATCCACGGACTGCCCGTCGGCAAACAGCTCCGCCTGATTCGTCTGCGGCTTGATGTCCACCTTACGGAGCAGTTTCCCGAGTGGAATCGGAGCTTCGTAGGTCGCCGCCCCTCCTGCTACATCGGTGAGCATCTTGGCGATATGAAGTTTCTGGATGTTGATGAACTGCCCGCTCGTAAGATTTGCGGCGGGCTTTGCTGTTGGTGTTGGACTTGGCATTTTATTCTCCCTCCACTGCTGTTCTGTAATCTGTGATTTCCACGAATATATCTTTCTCGACAAGTTCCTGCGTCTGTGCCCGTACAAAGCCGATCGGCAGAAGTGCCTTCTGTACGGCTTTATGAATCTCCCGAAAGCGGCCGTCCTTCGTCAGAATGTGAATACGCACCGTCACGCGTCGCTCTAGCTCCATACCATCTACCGAGAGCGCAGGAACGTCGGAAATGACGGAGTAGACGAGAACGGGATACGTCCCTGCATTGGAACTGCGCCCGTGATAGATGCCCTTCTTCCCATGCGAGAGAAGCTGCGTCAGCTCCTTCGAGCGCACAAGTGCCTGATACACCATTCGTGCCACGCTCATTTCCCTCTCCTCCGTATTGCCATACGCACGGCATCGACGATTGCAGAGCGGATCCCGTCCTTCTTGGCATCAAGCGCCGGATAGAGGAACGGCTTGTTGATGCGCGGGCTGAATTCGACGAGTGTACCGTAGAATACGCCATCCTGCGACTCTGCATCTGCTGCGATCCTCCAAACGGAGCCGTCCTTGCGTCGCAGTCGCTTGTGGATGGAGTCGCGTAGTGCGCCCTTTACCACGCGCTTATCTGTTCCCGTATAGACGGGACAGCGGTTCTTCGCCTCCGCGACCACATCGTCTGCGCCGGCGGCGAGTGCTTCCTTTGCCGCAGCCGTCGCCTCCGCGCCGAGTTCCGAGAGGATCTTCTCGGCAGAGACGAATCCTCTATATCTAGCCATCCTCCACCAACTCCCTGCATTCCAGAACAAGCCACCGTTTCTTCCCGCCGAGCGGATATGACGGTGCAATCGGCGTGAGCGTTTTGTCTTCCCAACGAATACGATCCGTCATGCGCACATCCGCACGGTAACGAATGACGATGCGGTAATCCACCTCCTGCACCTTCTCCGCATATCCGTC
>CALIBA010000017.1 GCA_938045435.1 uncultured Selenomonas sp. | reverse complement strand
GGGAGCAGCCCTTTTAATGTATTAATCTTACCGCCTTTTTTTTCAAGTATGGCAGCCAAAGAAATAATCATGATGAGCTTTGAGAATTCTGAAGGCTGAATACTGATCGGGCCGAGTGCGATCCACCGCTGTGCACCAAGTGCCGTCTGCCCAATGAGCATGACTAAGACGAGTAAAATGAGATTAAACGCATAAAAGTGATGCCCATATCGCTGCAAGACCTTGTAGTCAAAGTTCATCAAAAAGATTGCAAGACCAATATCCACAAGAATTGAAATGCCTTGACGCTGAACAAACCAATAGCGCTCTTCACTCGGTGTATTGACATGTGTCGCACTTCCAATGATGACAAGGCTCATGACAACAATGGCTGCTGTGGCCGCAATTAAGGTCAGATCTGTACGTCGTAAAAGACGCTTTGAGAGTATCATCGACCGCACCTAACAGATGTTTGACCGCCCCCATGTTGTACACTGACAACGGGGATATTCACAACAAGCGCCATTGTATCATTCTCGTTTTCGAGTGAGAACTCCATTTCTTTCGTGTCGATATACATATACTTTGAAATCACTTGGATGATCTCAGCACGCATATTATCCATGATTTCAGGAGAGACACTCGCCCGATCGTTGATGATGACAAGCTGGAGACGCTTACGAGCCACTGATCCTGAGCTTTCTTTCATGCTAAGAAGCTTTTTCAGCGCATCCATCACTTTGGCCCCTCCTTACTTTCTTCCAAAGAGTTTCTCTTTAATGGAGCCCCAAAAATTATCTTTTGGAAACTCACGGAATGGGATTTCTTCCCCACAAAGCCGTCCAACGACATCCAAAAAGGCCTGTCCTGCTGGAGACTCCTGCATCGTAACACAAGGTTCCCCGCGGTTGGTGCTCGTAACCACCATCTCATCATCAGGGATTTGTCCGATGCAGCGAACCGAAAGAATGTCATCAATATCTCCCAGATCCAACATATCTCCCTTTTCAATCATCTTGGGGCGAATGCGATTTACAATGAGGCGAATATCCTCTTTGTTTGCACGGCCGAGTTCACCAATGATCTTATCTGCATCACGAACCGCTGAAATCTCTGGCATGGTCACTACAATAGCAATATCGGCCGCTGCAATCGCCGTCTTAAACCCTTGCTCAATCCCAGCAGGACAGTCAATAATAATCACATCATATTCCTGACGCAGCTGCTCGCACAGTACCGCAAGTTCCTCCGGATTCACTGCACTCTTATCCTTAACCTGTGAAGTGGGCAGCAAAAACAGCGACTCGTATTTCTTGTGGCGAACCAACGCCTTTTTATACGGTACACGACCAGATGTTACGTCTATAAGATCATATACAATGCGGTTTTCAAGCCCAAGCAACAGATCAAGATTGCGCAATCCTGTATCTGTATCAATGAGAACTACACTTTTTCCACGCATGGCAAAACCAGTACCGATGTTTGCCGTTGTTGTTGTTTTCCCGACACCTCCCTTTCCCGATGTCACGACATAGATTTCACTCATATCGTACCTACCTCTCTACTGGCTCAATGATAATCTGCCCATCTTTAACATACGCACGCTCTGTCTTTCCCGACCGCTTCAAATCATCGGGCGGACGTGCCACATAATTTGCAATGCGGATCTGCGTTGGAATCAGATGGTCTGCTATGATAAATGCCGTTACATCACCAGCCGCTCCAGCATGTATGACCCCACGGCAGATTCCTCGAATATCAACACTTCCTCCCGCTGTAATCTGCGCACCTGGATTCACGTTGCCAAAAACGACGACAGACCCCTCTGTCTGAACCTCCTGGCCTCCGCGTAGCGTACGTTCAATAAAGATTGTCTGGCGTGCAGGATCGTTTGGCAATGCTTTGGTTGCTGCCTCCGCCGCCAAATATTTCCGCAGTTTTCGCGGCGCAGAATCGGCAGATGCAAATTGCTCTGGTCGACAGATCAGCCCATGCGTACGAAACAGATTTCGCATCTCTTTGAATTCTGCTTCTGAAAACCGCTCACGCGGTACACGAACAACGGTGCCCTGCAAAAAAAATCCAGATCCAGATTTCAGTTTTTTTACGAGCTCTGCCATGATTTCTGAAAATCCAATCTCAGAGGGAAACTCTAACATCAGGGTGTCATTCGCTCCTTTGAGCTTTATCACATCCTCACGCACGCATACACCTACTCTCCTGGATTCTACTGTGTACGATCAAGCCCAAATGCAGCTTCTAGAATCTTGCGTCCGATCGGTACCGCTGAAACAGAACCATATCCACCTTGTTCTACAATAACCGCAACTACGATATTCGGATTTACATATGGTCCATAGGCAACGAACCATCCATGATCTCGCCCTTGAGAATTTTCTGCTGTTCCTGTCTTTCCTGCAATATCAACGGGAAATCCATTAAACACACGTGCCGCTGTACCGATCTTCGTTACATCGTGCAACCCTTCCTGTATATTTCGGATGACCTCTGGATCAACACCAAGCTCTGAGAGCAGCGCAGGTTTGAATTCACGAATGGTATTCCCATCCACATCCACAATACGCTGTACCAGATGCGGACGATAGCGTTTTCCATTCGCCGCTATCTCCCCCATGACCATAGCCGCCTGCAATGGCGTCACCAGATTAAAGCCCTGTCCAATCGCTGCATCAAACGTCTCTGACAGATACCACTCTCCATCTTGGAAATTTTTTGCTTTGTACTCGCGATTGGGAACAAGTCCCTCAGCCTCATAAGGAAGATCGATGCCTGTCTTCTGCCCCAGACCAAAAAGACGTGCATACTTTTCCAGTGCATCTACCCCAAGACGGTTTCCCATCTCATAAAAGTAAACATTATCCGAATGCACCAGTGCCTCATGAAAATCAATCCAACCGAGTGCTTCCCCGGCTGCATTTGTTTTGGGGATAATCCAATGCTGACCTGAATCAAAAATCTTTTCCTGCGGTGTAACCTTATGTTCTGCAAGTGCTGCTGTACCTGTGACAATTTTAAAAGTCGATCCAGGCGGATATTCCCCTGTGATCGCCTTATTGTCCATCGGATGATATGGATTGTTGTTAATAATATTCCAATTTTCTGTCGAGATGCCGCGTGCAAAGAGATTTGGATTGAATGCGGGTCGGCTGACCATCGCAAGAACCTCTCCTGTCTGCGGATTCATAACGACTGCCGCAGCTGCATGCGCCTGTACGATCTTTAACTGATCATCCACAGCGCGTTCCGCAGTCTCTTGAATATGTTTATCAATTGTCAGTACAAGATCATTGCCCGGGATGGGGGATTTTCGTCCTAAAATCTGTATGGGGCGTCCCGAAACATCTACTTCAACTTGCTCTCCGCCATTGACACCACGGATTTCTTTATTGGTTGGAGTTGGACTCCTAGGTGCTGGACTACACTATCACACA
>CALIBA010000016.1 GCA_938045435.1 uncultured Selenomonas sp. | reverse complement strand
TGTATGAATCATATAGTTCTGACGCGCAGGGCTGTCAATCGAGAACTCACAGTCATAGGTGCCTGCACCGAGCATCTTGACATTCGCACCATAGTGCGGACCATCATCTGCACTCATCGGCATAAATACGCCCTCGATGCTCTCGCCCGTCTCACGCTTCGTGAACTTGTAGTGTACTGTCAGATAGGGAATCCACTCGCCTACACCAAAGCCGCATTCATTTCCTTCCGTTGCATGAATATCCGTTTCAATGTGAATATCTGCCTGATCTGCGGGAAGGCTCATCCCGGCCGGCTCCATCGTGACCGGCTGGAAATAAACGAGTGCAACCTTGAAATGGTTTGTCGTATCCTCGATCTCATCTCCAATCGGGAACTCCTCGAAAGCCGCTTCACTGACATTCGCATTGATTGCAAATGTGGAGAACGCAATAGCGCCAACTGCGAGCGCCTTTTTAAGCATGCTGAGATTGGATTTCTTCATGGATAAATCCTCCTTAAAAGTGTATACTTTTCCCTCATCAACAAGGAAAAACAACTCAAGCCTCTGCCGAAGCAGACCGCTTTTTATATGATACCATCGCTGCTGCCGCAAGAATTAAGAGAATCTGCGGCACGACGGTTTCATAGGTTGGATAAAGTCCGAGCAAATCTATACTCGGCACAGGGATGCTCTCGATGACAGAGGTGGAAATGACATCCGCTTCCTGCAACTCCTTCAGTCCACCTCCAAGGAATGTAACCGCAAGAATAAACATGAATGCACTCGTCACTTTGAAGAATGGCCCGATGGGGATGCGCAGTGCACCCCGCTGCATAAGGAAAAAGAGGAGGGCAAGTGCCGCACAGGCAGCAACAAAACCAGCCCAGATCATATCTATATCGCCCACAGCATTGTTAAAGAGCGCCTGATAGAACAGAATCACTTCTGCACCCTCACGGTACACGGCGAGAAACACCGCGATGCCAAGCGCACGCGATTTCCCTGTGGAAAGGGTAAGCTTTACTTGTTTATCAATATATCCCTTCCATGCCTTCGCATTGGACTTTCCACCCATCCATGCCGACGTGCCAAGGAGCACGAGTACGGCAAAGAGTGCGGTGCATCCTTCGATGATCTCGCGGCCGGAACCGGTTGTTGTGGTATTATCGAGCACAGAAACGAAAAGATATGCTGTCACAAAGCTCATGATAATGCCGGCAATCGCCCAGTTATAGACCGTAGAGAGTTCCTTTTCATGTCCCGCACGTCCAAGATAGGCAATGATCCCAACGAGCACAAGGATTGCTTCCACACCTTCGCGCAAAAGGATGAGAAACGCTTGGAGGAACATGCCCCAACCGCCCGACTGCACACCCGCAGTTTCAAGGGTCGTGACCTCTGCTTGAATCATGTCCAGAAGCTTTGCCCCCTCAGCTTCAATCTCTGCTTGGGGCGCTCCTGCACGAATCGCCTTTTTGAGCGTATAGAACTGATATTCTGTCAGATTTGCGCTTTTCGCTGAAATACCGCTGCGGACTGCGCTTTCAAGCCCATCCTTCTCATAGATGCCGTAGTAGATATTATTAACCGCATCCTTCGCCCCTTCTGCATCCCCCGTCTTGTAGATGGCATAGACTTGCTGCATCTCTGTGCCGATGCGGTTGTGGATCTGCTGCCATGTCTGTGCCGCGTCTGCCGCTTTTGGCAGCAGCAGGATCAGCGCTGCAATACACATTAGGAGTTTCTTCATTCTATTGATACGGCCCTCCCTTTCCTCAAAATCTGTCATTTGATCTTACGCGCCGGCTTCATGTTGAAATAGACCGGACACTGCATATCAGATTCCATCGGCTCTCCATTGACATCCGAAGCCGGCGTAAATTTCCACTTTGTCTCGACAATGCGGCGTGCCATACGGTCGTAAATCAGATTGCCGGAGGAGATCGTAATACGTGTACTCATTACTTTTCCGTCTTTTCCAATGTGTGCAGATACGGCAATGCGTCCCTTAAAATCAATCACCCCGAAGGGAGGCTGTTCCGCATGGAGAATCTTGCCCGGCTGCCCCATCTGTTTCCCTTCACCGGAACGAAGCACCTTTGGTGCACCCTCCGCCGCATCGTCCTTCATATCTTGGACATCCTTAAGAATCTCTGTGATGGCTTCCTCCGGAATCTCTGCTTCAACGACGGCCTCCACCTCCTCGGGTTCCTCTGTCTCCGGCGGCGGTGGGGGAGGCGGCGGCTCCGGTTCCTGCTCCTGCGGTTCTTCCACAGGTATGGGCGTCTCCTCTGCAATATCAACCCATTCCATAGGTGTCTGCTCCGGGGGAGGTTTCATTGCCTGAAACACCTGCGGAATCACAACCATCAAGACGAGCCATACAATCAGATGAAAGAAAAACGCGAGCAAAAAAGCAAGCCGCCAATGTGTCTGATAATGCATCAGACCCCTCCCGTCTCCGTTGCGATGGACACATGCCGCGTCCCTGCTTCCTTGAGCGCATCAAACACAGAGACGATGTATTGATAATCTGTTTTCTTATCGCCACGCACAACAAATACTGTTTCCGGATCCTCTGCCAGTCGCTCTTTCACGCGCACCGTCAGTTCTTTTGTCGGTGTATCGTCACGGTCAAACAGGATCTCTCCTCGCTCCGTCACTGTAATAGAGACAATATGCGGCCTTGTATCCTGCTGTGCACTCGCCGCCTGGGGGAGATTTACCTGCACCGTACTCGCATTGACCATATACATGGTACTGAGCATAAAAAACACGAGCAGAAAGAGCATAATATCAATCATGGGGATAATCATGACGAGCGGATCACGCACCTCATGAAAATTACGACGCATGAGAACGCCCTCCGTCTGCTGCGGCAAAGCCTGCAAGCAGCGTATTCATCGTCTTTTCAAGAAGTGTCAGCATCATATCCATGCGCTGCGCAAAATAGGTATGTACGACCAAGGCAAATATCGCTACAAAAAGTCCTGTTGCTGTGGCGATGAGTGCCTCTCCAATCCCCCCGGTAATTGCCATTGGCTGCCCTGCCTGCAAATTAAAAATACTGAATGACTGAATCATGCCCGAGATTGTACCGAGCAATCCCAAAAGCGGCGCAAGTGTCACAATCATTGAAAGGTAGTTCAGACGGGCGCGCAGAAGCATCGCCGCCTCTCCATAGACCGCATCCAGCGCCATGGAGACATCCTCACCCGCTGCACGGGCATCAAGAGCTGCTCGAATAAAATATGCCACCATATTATCCTGCCCCTCAACAGCGGGCGCAAGTTCATGTAGGCGTCTGCCGCGAAGCATCGCTGACGCATTCGTTTCCAGTGCCCGCGCCCCATTGGAAGCGCGGCGGTAAAGCAAGAAACGATCAATTGCAATCGCTGCTACCGTAAGAGAACACACGAGCAGAAGATACATCAACGGGCCGCCTTTTTCAAACAGCTCTGCACTGGTCAAATAGAACACCCTTCCTTGTCTTTTCGCTCAACACGAAACTACTTTGAACCCCTTTATCATTGATACTGATTATTCATATAGAATCTAAAATCGAATTTAAGTATAGCTCTATGGAGACTGATTGTCAATATAGACTTTAATATGTTTTTATGAATTGTTATACATATCATAAATGATATTTACAGAACTCCGTAGGATTCCGCCAGCTGACGAAACCGCGGCAGCGCTCGCTCGATCATCTCCGTCCTGACGCAGTACGCCGCTCGAAAGTACCCGGGACAACCAAAATCCGTTCCCGGTACGAGGAGAAGATCATAGGTCTTGGCACGCTCACAGAATGCAGCATCATCCTCCTCCAGCGCCTTTGGGAAAAGATAGAACGCCCCCTGTGGACGCATACAGGTAAATCCTACCGCGATCAGCCCCTCGTAAAGGAGGTCTGCATTTTTCCGATACGTTGAAAGATCCGCGCCTTTCCCTGTGCAGCGGGCAATGACCAGCTGCCAGAGCGACGGTGCATTGACATGCGTCAGAATGCGTGCAGCGCCCGCAACGGCTCCATAAACACAGGAAAAATCTGCGACGCAGTCCGGCACAATGATATAACCGATACGTTCCCCGGGGAGTGAAAATGATTTGCTGTATGAATAGCATATCAGCGTATTTTCATAATACTTTGGAATATATGGCACCGCATGTCCATCGTAGACGATCTCCCGATACGGCTCATCTGCAATAATAAAAATCGTAGTTCCGAATTCTGCTTCCTTTTCACGCAGCAGCTCCGCAAGACGGGCAATTGTTTCTGTACTGTAAACTGCTCCGCTTGGATTATTGGGAGAGTTTACAATAATCGCCTTGGTATGCCGTGAAATCATCTGCTTAAGCACCGTAAAATCAATCTGAAAGTGATCGGTGTCGGCAGGAACAACCGAGAATTTCCCGCCGCATTCCTCCACAAATACACGATACTCCGGGAAATACGGTGCAAAGACGATGAACTCATCCCCCGGCTCACACAGCGCTTTACAGCAGATCATCACCGCCGCAGCTGCCCCCGCCGTCAAAAAGAAATTTTTGCCCGCAAGATCGGCCCCGAATCGTTTTCTCATATCCGCAGCGAGGACTTCACGCACCTCAAGTCTGCCAGGCGCAATGGTATAACCATGCACCTCCGTCGGGTCAGCAGACTGTAAAATATCCACTGCTGCCTCTTGAATGAAGTCCGGCGCCTTCACGTTCGGATTGCCGAGGCTGAAATCAAAAACATTCTGCGCACCAATTTCTGCGGCACGCTTCCGCCCATATTCAAAAATTGTGCGGATCGTAGACTTTTTTGTTCCCAACTCATACATTTTTTCTGAAACCATGGCAATATCCTCCTTTTCCTCAATAAAACAGTGTTTATTCCAACAGCGCTTTTTATACTTTCTACGCGCTCCATCAAGCTGCCATTGTATTTTTATATCCATATAAAATCCCCTCCACCGTAAAAATACCGTGCAGGGGAAAACAACAATAATAAGGCGGTATGACCGAAACAAGCAGCACTTTAAGCATGACGCAAAAAGGTGTCATAGCCTTTCTTCATTTCATATAGATCAACTTTGCTCGTGACTTCCCATGGTGCATGCATACTCATGACCGCAACGCCATTGTCAATCACATCCATCCCGTAGCGTGCCATGATGTAGGCAATTGTTCCGCCGCCGCCGAGATCAACACGCCCCAGCTCTGCAAGCTGATAGCTGACACCACTATCATCCATCATACGGCGCAACTCGCCGAGATACTCTGCACGCGCATCACTCGATCCAGACTTGCCGCGTGCCCCCGTGAACTTATTGAATACCATGCCGCGCCCAAGATAAGCGACATTCTTCTTTTCAAAAGCATCTGCATAAAGCCCGTCATAGGCACTGGACACATCAGAGGACAGCATTTTCGAATGGGAAAGTGTGCGGCGAAGTGCCAAATCACTGTATTGCCCACATGCAGAAAGAACCTCGGCAACCATATTCTCAAAAAAGTGTGACTTCATCCCCGTCGCACCGACACTGCCGATTTCCTCCTTATCGACGAGAAGCGTGCATGCCGTGCGCCGCGGCAACTCCAGTGCAAGCATCGAGCAAAGCGCGGTATACGAGCAGACACGATCATCCTGTCCATACCCCAGAATGAGGCTGCGGTCAAAACCAAGTTCACGTGCACGTCCTGCAGGGACAAGGCTCAGTTCTGCAGAGTGGAAATCTTCCTCGGTGATGTCATAATTCTCTTTTAGGAGTGATAGGATTCCATCTTTGACAGACTCCTTATCCTCCTCTTTAAGTGGGATGCTGCCGATGAGAATATCGAGTTTCTCTCCCTCAATCACCTTCGACGCCTTTTTTTCAAGTTGATCCTGTGAGAGGTGAACCAGCAGGTCGGTGACGCAGAAAACAGGGTCTTCCTCCCTTTCCCCAAGCGTGATCTGGATCGTCGTTCCGTCCTTCTTTACGACAACGCCATGCAGTGCGAGAGGAATCGTGACCCACTGATACTTTTTAATCCCGCCATAATAATGTGTATCAAAGTATGCAAGCCCGCTGTCTTCGTAAAGCGGATTCTGCTTAACATCAAGGCGGCAAGTGTCAATATGAGCTCCTAGAATGTTCATTCCCTGTGCAAGGGGAGCCTCTCCTATATGGAAGAGGACTACCGCCTTTTTCATATGGACGGCGTAAACCTTATCACCTGCCTTCAATGCTGTCCCCTGTGCAATGATGTCCGCAAGATCAAGATAGCCGGCCTCCTGCGCAAGACGCACAGCCTCCGTTACGCTCTCCCGTTCCGTCTTGCATGTCGACAGGAAATCGATATATCCATGTGCAAGCTCCTCTAATGCACTGTGGTCCTGTGCTGTATATTTTGACCAGACCGAAGCTTTTTTATTGTCACTCATCGCAGTTCCTTTCTATAAGTTCGTCAATTTACAACTTCCACGCCTCATACAGAATCTCTCTGAATTCTTCCTGCGAAGCTGCACAATTAAAGCGCTGACGCAGCTCCGCGCTGCCCGTGAATCCGCGTGTATACCATGCCGCATGCTTACGCATCTCACGGATGCCGATATATTCTCCCTTATAGGCAATAAGGAGATCCAGATGATGCAAAATTACGCGCACACGTTCTGCATTTGACGGCGGGGGCAGCTCCTGTCCTGTTTGCAGCCAATGAATCAGTTGCGGGAAGATCCATGGATTCCCCTGTGCACCACGCCCAATCATGACCCCATCTGCCCCCGTCAGAGCAAGGCAGCGGCGCAAATCCTGCGGGCTGCGAATATCCCCATTTGCAATCACAGGAATACGAACTGCATTCTTTACCTTAGCAATCATTTCATAATCTGCGGTTCCGCTGTAAAACTGCTCTCGTGTTCGTCCATGCACTGTGATCACATCAACACCAACCGCCTCTGCCATGCGCGCAAGCTCTGCGGCGTTGCATGAAGCAGCATCCCAGCCAAGGCGCATTTTCACGGTAAAAGGCAGTTTTGTCGCGCGCCGAACCGCCCGTAAAATCTCCTCTGCTTTCTTCGGCTCACGCATGAGTGCCGAGCCTTCACCATTTTTCACAACCTTGGGGGCAGGACAGCCCATATTGAAGTCGATAATATCGGCCGTGCCAAGTGCCTCGATATACGCGGCCGCCTCTGCTGCCATCTCCGCATTCTTGGCAAAAATCTGCATCGCCAAGGGGCGCTCCTCCGGTTCTGACTGGAGCATCTTCATTGTATGTTCATTGCGATAGTGGATGCCTTGACTGCTCACCATCTCGGCAAATGCAAGAGGGCAGCCCATATCATGGGCGATGATGCGATATGCCGTATCCGTTACGCCTGCCATGGGAGCAAGAAAGATTGGTACCGGAAATGTAAAATTCCCCAGTTTTAATGGACTCACGTTTGATTTCTCTCATATATGACGCGAAGTCCCGTCAATGTCAAAAAGTGGTCCACTTTATCAATAGTCTTAGACTCCTTTGCCACCATTCGCGCAAAGCCGCCTGTCGCGACGACCTTCATCTCCTTTGCCAACTCTGCCTTGATCCGGCGCACAATTTCATCAATCTGTCCCACATAACCATAGATAATACCCGCCTGCATCCCCTGTATCGTACTACGGCAGATCACTGTTTTAGGTGGAACAAGCTCGATGCGCGGGAGCTGCGCCGCCCGCTGTACCAGAGCATCCGTGCTGGAGCCAAGACCTGGAGCAATCACGCCCCCCATGAAGTCTCCATTTTCCGCAACAATATCAAATGTCGTCGCCGTCCCAATATCAATCACAATCAGAGGCCCGCCATACTGTTCATGTGCACCGATGACATTTACAATACGATCAGCGCCGATGGAGCGGGGGTTTTCGTAGTTGAGCCGGATCCCCGTGCGGATGCCTGGGCCAACGATGAGCGGCCGGAGATGAAAATATCGTTCGCACATCTTCCGAAAAGGAACTACAAGAGGAGGCACAACAGATGAAATAATAACCGCTTCAATGTCCGTCATACGAATGCCTTGGTAGCGAAAAAGTTCATTGATGAGAATGCCATACTCATCCCCTGTCCGCTGTCGGTCTGTCGAAATGCGCCAATGCCGCAGCAGTCTCCTTCCCTCATAGGCTCCCATGACAATATTGCTGTTGCCGATGTCAAGTACCAGTAGCAAGTTCTTTCCTCCATACTATCATTTTTTCTGTATGCCTTGACCGATCTCTACCCTAGACATGAAATTTTGAGGTGCATCTTATAAAACAAAACAGTCCGCATTATTTCTGCGGGCGGATGGACACATCTCCTGCCAATACACGCCTCCTCCCTGTATCCGTATCAATGAGAAGTGCGCCCTCTGCATCAATATCCACAGCAATTCCATCAAAAGAATCGCCCCCTATCCCGATCACATGTACCGACTGTCCCAAGGTCACTGCATAAGAGCGCCATGCATGAAATACAGATGCAAATCCCTCACGTGTGACATCTGCGTACAGCGCATCCAGTGACCGCAGAAGTTCCTGCAAAAAGGCCACGCGCGGCAAGGGCTCTCCCTTCATCTGCATAAGTGAAGTTGCAACAGATCGCAGCTCTTCGGGAAAATCCTCCATAGCGATATTCACATTGATCCCTATCCCTATAACGACATAATTCACGCGGTCGACTTCTGCACTCATCTCCGTCAAAATGCCAACCAACTTACGTCCATCGTGAAGTATATCATTTGGCCATTTGATTTCAGCACGCAGTCCAAGCATCTCCATCGCATGCGCCACAGCAACCGCAGCCAAAAGAGTGCATTTAGGTGCATCCTGTGGGAGAAATGCCGGCCGCAGAATGATACTGACCCAGATACCCTTCCCATAGGGGGAGAAAAAGCTGCGTTCCAGACGTCCGCGCCCCGTCCCTTGCTGCTCTGCAACAACAACAGTGCCTTCTGCCGCCCCTTTTTGAGCCAGCTCCTTTGCCACAATATTGGTTGAATTCACGGTATCATAAGAGAAAATAGACCGCCCAATGATATGAGTCGATAGCCCCCGTGCAATTTCCCGCTCAATCAAACGATCGGGAACTCCACGCAGAATATACCCACTGCGAGGAGCACTGGCAATATCATACCCTTCCTCACGCAGAGATACGATATTCTTCCATATCGCCGCACGTGTCACACTAAGGCGCTCCGCCATCTCCTCCCCCGAAATGTAACCATCTACGGATTGCAGCAGCTCCAAAATATCGCCCTTCATAACTAATTGCGCCTCCCACAAAAAACCGTCATCCGCCATTATACAGCAGATGACGGCACAGCGCCACAAAAATATACAGAACACAAAAGAGTGATCTATTCCTTCCGTGCACAGATCCTCCATTGATAAGCATCTAAGTCCTGCGGATTGATTTGTACCGTTTGCAATGTAAGCAATTCTTCCCGAAATACTTTGACATAATCTGGAAGTTCGATTTGATTTCTCTTGGTTTGTTCGATTTTGAACCCTGCTTCCTCGAACATTTTGACAATTTCTGTATATGTAAAGAAGCGAAGATGTGTTCGATCTAGAAGACCAGCGTCCTGATACGTCCAATTTCCAAGCAGTACACTCATGATATTGCCCACAAATGCAACATTGGGAATGCTCGCGACAATACACCCTCCGGGAACAAGCAGCTCATGCATATTGGCAATCGCTGCCCATGGATCCAGCAGATGCTCAATCACATCCCCCATGACGATATAGTCGAAGCGTTCCGGAATCACCTCCAGATCCATATGCTCCACATCCATTGTAAGAATTTTGGCAAATGGCGCTGCAAATGCCGCTGCCTTTTCATTCAGCTCCACACCGTAAAGTTTTGCCGTTGGGTTGTACATTCCAATTTCTCGGAGGGTAGCTCCACAGGCGCATCCGATCTCAAGTACACGAAGCCCCTCTGGTGTCAAATCCATGAGTTCTAAAATATCAATACGAGCAAAGAATGAGTAATCCAGAGAAAGTCCCAATTTTTCCCGAAAAAGTTCTCGTTCTTCTTGTATTCTCTGCACATAGGATCCCATATCCTGTACATGAACGCTCTCTTGATGATGAACATAAACTGTTGACACTGATGCGATCTGATACCCTTTCCG
Source organism: uncultured Selenomonas sp. (assembly GCA_938045435.1). Lineage (GTDB taxonomy): Bacteria > Bacillota > Negativicutes > Selenomonadales > Selenomonadaceae > Centipeda. The sequence goes on along the minus strand of CALIBA010000016.1, from coordinate 239 downwards.
GGTCATACGCGCTGTGTAGTCAAACGCAGCCATAGGAGGCGTCTGGTAGTCTTCATCTAATCCACCTACTGCTTCAACAACATCACGCCGCACCATGAGACAAAACAGCTCCGCGTATATCTCCGGGTGTAGTTGCATCTTCTGTGTACGAATATACTCAGCCGCCGAAACAAACCCCACCCAATCATGATAGTTTACCCCTGGAAAACTCCTTGTATATTTATGCTCCCTCGGCGCGA
>CALIBA010000015.1 GCA_938045435.1 uncultured Selenomonas sp. | reverse complement strand
GATTGCCTCAGTCAGACGCTTTTCGATATTCATATGAATATCCTCAAGTGCCACGCTAAACTCAAATGCTCCACGATCAATCTGTCCGAGAATATCGCGAAGTCCTGTTTCAATTGCTGCACGATCTGCCTCAGAGATCATTCCAATCTTTGCAAGCATAGCGGCATGAGCAATTGAGCCAACAATATCTTCACGATACATACGTCGATCGAATTGGATAGATGCTTGGAACTCATTGATCATTTCATCTGTTGTCTTAGCGAAACGCCCGCCCCAGAGCTTGTCGCTCATTTATTCTGCCCCTCCTGCATCAGTGCACGTACCTTGAGCGGGAGGCCAAAGAGGTTGATAAATCCCGTGGCATCAGCCTGATCATAGACATCATCATGCTCAAATGTAACAAATTCCTTACTATATAGGGAGTACGGTGATTTTGCTCCAGCAGAGATGATATTGCCTTTATAAAGCTTAAGCCGAACCTCTCCCGTCACAGATTGCTGAGTACTGTCAACAAATGCTGCAAGTGCCTCACGCAGCTGACAGAACCACATACCATCATAGACAAGCTCGCCATAGCGGATAGCAATACTCTCCTTATAATGGAATGTGGCACGGTCGAGGCAAAGATACTCAAGTTCACGATGTGCGTAATAGAGAATCGATCCACCCGGGTTCTCATAAACACCGCGTGACTTCATACCGACAAGACGGTTTTCACAGATATCGACGATACCAACACCGTTTCGTGCGCCAATCTCATTCAGTTTCGTCAGCAGTTCAACCGCACCAAGCTTCTCCCCGTTGACGGCAATAGGAATCCCCTTGTCAAATGTGACAGAAACATACTCCGGTGCATCTGGTGCATCTTCCGGCGCACAGGAGATAAGAAACATCGTATTCTTTGGCTCGTTTGCCGGATCCTCGAGATCAGATCCCTCATGGGAGAGATGCCAGATATTGCGGTCCATGCTATATGTCTTGTTCTCTGTCGCAACCGGAATACCATGTTTCTTGGCATATTCTATTTCTGCTGTACGCGAATCAAGATCCCATTCACGCCAAGGTGCAATAATCCGAATATTAGGCGCAAGTGCCTTCACTGTTAATTCAAAACGCACCTGGTCATTTCCTTTTCCTGTTGCCCCATGCGCAATGGCATCTGCCCCCTCACGTTTTGCAATATCTACAAGCGCTTTTGCAATCACCGGACGTGCAAAGGAGGTGCCAAGAAGATATTTTCCCTCATAGACTGCACCTGCCTTGAGCGTTGGCCAAACATATTCTTCGAGGAATTCTCTCGTAAGATCAACAATATGCACCTTAGAGGCACCTGAGGCAAGCGCTTTATCATAAACGGGTTCTAGTTCTTCTCCCTGTCCAATATCAGCACACACTGCAATGACTTCACAATGATCATAGTGTTCTTTTAGCCATGGAATGATCACCGAGGTATCAAGACCACCCGAATACGCAAGCACAACTTTTTTGATCTGATTTGCCATATGTAAAACAACTCCTTAAAATATGTCAGTCGCCCATAACGAGCGCCATGATGGCCTTTTGAACATGGAGACGATTCTCCGCCTCATCAAAAATTACATCAGAAAAAGACTCGAATACCTCTAAGGTGCATA
>CALIBA010000014.1 GCA_938045435.1 uncultured Selenomonas sp. | reverse complement strand
CCTGCGAGCGTTTTCCCGAGCTGGGCATCCCGAATACGACCAATTTGCTGGAAGGAAAATTTAGCGAAATGAAGCAGCTTTTGCGGTGTCATCGAGGCTTGAAAAAGGAGAGTAAGTTACGGTTTATAAAAGATTATTTCGCAAAGAATTCGTCCTAAAAATACCTATTTTGTCCATTAGAGCGTTACGTCTCGAAAAAAACACCTATTTTGTCCATTACGCCGAAAAGCCACTCTCTTAGCGTCCCGTATAGTGACCAAAGCAAGCAAACCACCGATATATCCCCTCCCCCTGTGGGGAAGGGTTAGGGCGTGTTTGCATTTCAGCAGATAAGCCCCTCTCCCTCTGGGACAAGCATTGCTCGCGTAGCGACAAGTATTGCTTGCGCAGCAAGAGAGAGGGGGTGGGGTGAGGGCTGCGAATGTGAAAATGCAGACATCTGTTCATAAACAACACCGCTCACCCCCTCCCCACGGGGGGAAGGGCATATCAGCGTCTTGCCTCTCGCTTTGGTCACTACACAGAGCGCTAAAAAGTAGCTTCTCCGTGATTCTGAACAGATACTGTAATTTAGGTTCACTTAGCATGGTGTCTTTTAGCATTGCATCATACTTCATCAAACGGTTGATTCTCCTTGAAAACATGCCATGCGTAAGTAAGTATCTTACGCATCATCATCACATAAACCACCTTCGGCGCTTTGCCGCGTTCCATGTGCGCCTTCGCCCAATCCTTGAACACCCGCGAGCGCAGGCACGCCGAACGCGCTGGCATGAACAAGGCGCTGCGCACGTGTTTGTTGCCCATTTTGCTGATGTGCCCCTTCGTCCTGACGCTTGTGCCGGATTCGCGTTGTATCGGCGACAAGCCAATGTAGGAGACGAGGTGCTTCGGCGTCGGAAAGCGGTCTATTTCCGCCACTTCCGGCAGCAAAATGGCCGCGCTTTTCTTGCCCAGACCGGGGATGCTCATCAGCAGCTTCTGTTTTTCTTTCAGCTTGGCATCGCCGCCGATAATGTTTTGCAGCAGCGCTTCCACCGCCACTATTTGCGCCTCGACGCTGTCGATAATGGCCGTGCATGATGCCGCGCACGATTCATCGGCGACCTGTCGGCGGTTTTCTTCCATCGTACGCATCGCAACCAGTTGCCCCAAGCGTCGATTGAGCCGCTTAATTTGCGCAAGTTCTTCAGCCGGCGGCTGCCAATCCGGCGGATCGTTAACGCGCAGATAATCGGCGATGAGTTGAGCATCTTTTCTGTCAGTTTTAGTACGCCGCATCATCAAACGCGCATAGTGCTTGATGCTATAGGCATTAACGACGCTAATGCGGTATCCGGCTTCATACAGAGCGGTGGCCACACCGAGGTAATAGATGCCGGTGTACTCGCAGCAAGCACGGATGGGTTCCTCCGGGTATTTGGCAAGGAGGTCAAGCAGGCTTTGCCAGCCTGCGGAGTCGTTATCAATTTTCAGCCAGGTTTCGAGGTGGTCTATTAGGTGTACGTCTATAGTGTCCTTCGAGATGTCGAGACCGACGTAGATTATGCTGATTCCTCGCTGTAAATCTTACGATACGGGCTGTTGCCCATGATACTGTCAGGGTTGCGTGCCAATCTGTTCAACGGTTTTACACCACGGCTATAATCGGCACGCAAACTCATTAGCGGCTTTTATGCCGCTTTCTCTACCTCACGCTGCACCACAATCGGATTGCCTACTCATGGCAGGCCAACCGCTGACGCGGA
>CALIBA010000013.1 GCA_938045435.1 uncultured Selenomonas sp. | reverse complement strand
AGCAGATGAAACAAATCCCTTCTTTCAAAATGTCCTTGACAAAGGGGACAGTTCAGAAAGATACATCCGAGACGACCACCCGCCCTGTATCAGAAATGTATGTGAGAGCGCAGCTTGCAAAGGGGAAAATGAACATATAAAAACGAGGGATTTCACTACGGGGGACATGAAAGAATAAGGAGAGAGTGCTATGATACCAGCATTGATTGCGGCAGGAGTGCTGATTGGTGGAGTTTTGTTGGTAAAACATTGGAATGATGTTGTTGATTGGCTGAGAGATTTTGTCCCCAGACTAAAGGCAACATGGGCGAGTGTTCGTTCACATCTTCCATATGACATGCAGATTGTGGGAGATATGGTTATCAAGGGGGCTGAGCATCTTGTTAGTATCATGCACAAAGTATACTATCAAGAAGATAATGGACAATGGATGGAAGAAACCACTACGCGAAAAGTTTCTGAGAGTGAAGTGCCGCCGCATATTCGCAAGAAAATTTTACAGCAGAAACAACAACGGGGAGAGATTGCGGATATTAGTGAGGAAATGGAACTGGAGATGGCATCCTAGTCATTGAGTGGAGGCGTGGATATGGAAACAAAACAGCCCAACAGTATGGATCGGACGATTGTAAAGGTCAAGAAAGTCATCGACGGTATCTATGAATTCTTTGCGGGTATAACGAATTTTCATCGAGAAATGGATATTGACGAGGCTGCACAGTTCTATACGGAGAAACTTGATTCGTATATGGCTTCTGCGAGGTTAAAAGCACAAAATTCTCTGATTGCGGGTCAACTTACATTTCAATACGTGGATGAAAATGTATTTTTAATCAAGCTTGACGTCTACTACCAGACCGACGATGGTAAATGGATGCAGGAATCCGCACAGACCACACGCGCATTAAAGTACCTCAAACCCGCCGCTGCACAGGAACTGCGTGAAAAAAGAGAGATTTCCTTTGAGGTAGATCCGCCGGAGGAATCAGCAGAAACGAAACAGCCAAATGCCGTACATCCTGCCGCAACGGATGCAAAAGAAGCATCAGCGCATCTGCATGCACCTGCCGCGCCGCAGCCTGAACCCAAAGCAGCCGTCCAGAACGCTGTCCCTATGGAACCTCTGAGCGCTGCATCGGCAGAGGATGCGCCAAAAGAGGCGGTCTTAGCGGAGCAGAAAACAGCCGTACAGACAGCTGATGCAATGCCCTTGCAGGAGCCGGAAGGTATGCAGAGCAGCTCACTGCCCGCCGCAGATGAGAAAAGAGCGTGATGTTTCTCATCCATGTTTCCCTGTAAAAGGTGCGGTGCGTGCTGCCGTATGGTCGGGCAATCGGCACTTGGCAAAATGCTCGCAGGTGCTGATGGTATCTGCAAATATTTGAATCAAGAAAACAACCTGTGCACAATCTATGACCATCGTCCGTCCATCTGTCGCGTGGATGAATATTATGAAAAACATTGCAGCAGAGAAATGCCGCGTGATGCTTTTTATCGTGAGAATGAACGCTGTTGTGAAATTCTGCGCAGTCAATTACAAAAGGATATATGAAAGATGCCGTACCTCATCTAGGGTACGGCATCTTTCATATGATGGCATCATTTGGATGTTGATGCTTACCGGTTCTTTTTCCGAAAATCATCCATAAATGCGGCGAGTTTTTCAACTCCTGCAAGGGGCATGGCGTTGTAGATGGAGGCGCGCATGCCGCCG
>CALIBA010000012.1 GCA_938045435.1 uncultured Selenomonas sp. | reverse complement strand
CTGCGTTTTGGGCGATGCTGCCGCCGTCTTCGCCATCTTTCGGCATCGGTTCGTCCGATGTCAGTTTGATAAACAGGCCGTCCGGTTGGTCACTGATGAGGATGCTTACTGTTGCCATTATTTGCCTCTCGTTTCAGGTGGTTCTGGGAGCGGTTGCCAGTAATCGGGGATGCAAATTACCTCTACAAATTCCCATTCTTCTTCATCATATTCCCAATATGAGAATTTTTTTCCGTCAAATTGGCAGACTCTCGCTACGCCGCCGGCATGGCAGGTCAAATAGTGACGTTTTTCTTCCGGCAGCCTCTCCTCCACGCTTATCCATTCGGATTGTGCAGAGTGGCTTTTTGCGGCGCACCATGCTGCAAACATATCTTCTGCGATGGGATTGCAATAGCATCCGTTTTCATACTTATCAAGCGGGAGCCGTGTATCGCCTATGCTATCGTAGTACCACTCCTCAAACGCCTTGTGCTCTTGTTCGATTCTTTCAGGTGTCATTCTATGTCTCCCCTGCAGATGGCGTTCAATACGTCGGCGTGGGCTTGGGCGGCTTCTTCGGTTAGATGAGCTAAACCTTGTTGAATAACCGATTCATCCTCTCCATTTTGTCGCCACCTGTAACGCTCTGCATAAAAACCATTTTTCCCACCTGACTCAATAGTCCAATACATAGTTCCTTCTTTAGGTCTCTCTGTAATCGGTTTCGGAAACTCGTGCCGTCCAACTTTGATGATCTCGGGTTTGCGGCGGTATTCGCTGCTTACGAACCAAGCCGGATGTTTTTCACACTGCTGCCATCCGCGGTCGTTGTTATACTCCCACCGTTCCCATGGTTTTTCCGTTTCTGCTGCGTCTTGTGCGTATTGCAGCATCAGGGCTGCGTGTTTATGTGCTGTCATTGCATCTTTCCTTTTGCCATTTGTTAAATTGGTTTGAATTTTTCTTTAAATTCACTAAGCGGACGTACAAATACTTCATCTGTTCCAAGTTTTTTATAAATAGCCATATCTGTTAAATCGGATTCCAGCTTCGCCAAGCCTAACAGTGTGTAATCCCCGCCTTTGTAATGACGGTAGATTCTGAATCTTTGCAATAACATTTCTACTGTATTCATTTTTTATCCGGTTTCTGTTTGATTTTTCCGATTGCCCGGTACGGTTTCCATATCCCTTCTTCCATCCTGCGGATGCCGACGATGTGCATGTCTGCGTTTCCTTCGGCCAGCCGGCAAAATTCAA
>CALIBA010000011.1 GCA_938045435.1 uncultured Selenomonas sp. | reverse complement strand
CATCCTCCGGTCTTACATACTTATGAACATTTCCAATGTGATGAATCGCACCGCCGATAGCAGGATTCCGGAAGTTCCGGTCCGGCGGCACGGTGAATGCAGCCGTCCACACCGCCGCCGCCCAAAAGAGAAGTGTTGGCAGCATTGAGGATTGCATCAACGCTCATTTTGTAATATCGTTTCTGATAATCTGCAACGGCATGAAGCATCCCCCCATTCGTCAGATCAATGCCCTTGTCTGTTTAAATATCTATTAAAGTGCCTCATACATTGCTTTCAATTCTTCCAGAATCTTCTCCTTTGTTCTGCCAACCAATCCCAACTGTTTAATATCCACGTTTTCATTTTTCATACGCTGGACAAACTCTTGAATATCGGCATAAACTCCTTAGGGAGCCACTATCTTGGCGGTGGTATCAATCAACTCCGTCAGACGGAAAACATCATTCTTATGTTTCTTGATATTTTTGCTATCAACATGTTCTCCTGCGAACTTACAATCTGTCAAATCCATCCACGCTTTTGCCTTAAATGGAATCAAATATGCCGCATCCAAGACAGTCACTCCACCAACAGTGACTGTCCCTTGCTTCAAAAATTCGTAGCAATCATCGTCCAAAAGAATAGCAGACAGACTTGAAATATCTTCGTCCATCGGTAACGGTGTTAGCACTGCATCTTCCGGAAGTTGAATGGAATCCAGCTTTCGCGTGAAAAGTTCAATCATCGCAGGATACTGATTCGAGATTGGATGACTAAAACGATAAAACTGCGGTACACCCGAACTTTTATTTCAATGTTCATATCCAGCCTGTTTTAGATATTCCCAGAATTTCTTTCCGAAATTCGCGTCAACTGCTTCTATAATCAGAACAAGGTCAATGTCCTTTGTTGCTCGGAAGTCCAGTCCTTCTTCCGTCATCAGAATGTCACACTCCGTTCCTCCAATGATGGCATATTGTTTTTCACTGCCCTTGAACCATTCCTTAAAGCTGTCAATTCCTGTAACCATCTATTTTCCTCCACAATCCATTCAGCATTTCTTCCACTGCATCCTCCACGCGTTCATCTGCATCTTCTCTCAATGCCAATGACAACGAAAGCTCGTCTACAGTATTTCGCATAGACAATTTTCGGGGATTGTATCTCCACATCTCTACGGCCACTTGCACCTGCGAATTCTGCAAGCTATTGGTCATAACATCTTTCCATTGAGAAATTCTTTCTGCCGCGTAACATCTGACATTCGGTGCGTTCAACATGGAATACTCTGCCAATGCCGAATATCCGCTTTCCGGCAAGTCCGTTCTCACGAATTCTTTCGGAATATAAACCGTTCGTTTTATTGGGTTCAGTAACTTATCTCCTGCTTTTTGGAACAGTATTTTCGGAGAATCCTCAGATCGCATAATCCTCTGCACACCTACTTTCTTAATATGCAGCAATCCCATTTCTTCAAGTTGTCTCGATGCCCTTGATATAGAAGTAGGGGTCAGTTCCAAGTCCTTCGCAGCTTGACTTGCAGATAGTTCCTGTGCGCCTCCATAAATGAAATGCAGTAGAAGCATCTGCGCCGATGGAAGTATTTCTTCCCGTGGCATTTTTTCCGCGCTGCACTGTTCCTGCAAATACACTGCCATAAATGGCAAATAAATTTGCTTTCCATCTACAATAAATGGAATCTTTTCACGAATCAAATATTCTTTCTGGCGATGGCTAAGTTCTTTTAACACCAGCACAACAGGCAAATTATTATTTTTCTGTATCCGGGCAATATGCTTTTTCAGTACTTCAATCTGCTCCAGTTCCGTCTTAGGATAAAGAAAAATCATCTTCCGTTCATTCATAGACACCATCTGTAAGCGATACCTTGTGGCTATAAAATTGGGTAAGTGCTTAAAGTCCACATCCTCACAGGCCACCTTGACTCCAAGAACTTTATTGAGATATTCCATGTCATCACCTTTAATCTTAACTTTTTTTCTGTATTATAACTCTTTTTAAGTTAAGATATAATATTTGAGTTAAGATCAACAGGACAAACGCCTGAAATGTTATACTCCCCCTTTGGCAAAAATATCATTTTTAATATGCTTATACACCATTTCCTGATAATATTTAAATTTTCTG
>CALIBA010000010.1 GCA_938045435.1 uncultured Selenomonas sp. | reverse complement strand
GGTCGTGAATGTGGATGATGCCGGCGATGCGTTTTTTGTATTTCTCATAGACCTTAAACGGCGCTCCGCCATCAAGTTCTTTGACTGTACAGCCCTCAATACGTGTTGCAATAATTTCTCGTCCTAGGGTACGCCAGCCAAAATTGCGGACAATCCGTACATCGAGGGTTTCTCCATGATAGACAACAGCAAAAAAGCCGCAGCGCAGCACCTGTTCATCAGCAAATGCATAACCATATAGATTCATGGGAGCTGCATCGACAAAGGCGCCAAATATGCCTATCCCCTCGTCAATCGAGGAAAGCGCAGAAAAAGCATCATCCAAATGGTCCACAAGCCCAACAACGAGAAACTCAACTGCCTTTGTATGGGGGTGTTCGGAGAGAAACGAAAGAAATGTCTGCGTATGCGGAGCGTCCTCCTCAGCCTCCAGAATGAACACATCGACATGGGATGCCTCAAATGCCGTAAAGGTCAAAAGAATCCCCTCTGTGTCCATGCGCAGACCAGCCATCTTTAGTGCACTCGTATGCCCAAGAATCCGTGCCGCCGGGAATTCCTTACGCACAGCATCACGGATCTTAAGTGCATCTTCCAGCGGCATTTCACACTGCGTGACAATCGTGACAAGCAGCATCTCAATGTGCGGGATTTTCGCAAGATTCCCCTTTGCTTCTATGACCGTGCGCTGAACATCCACCGCGCCGGAAACAATATACGTCAGTTGCTGCATATGATCCCCTCACAAACCGAGCCCCATGACGATCTGATTGGCGCTGTTCTATGATTTCTTATACCTATTCCTTTGATTACTTCGCATAGTCGACCACACGCGTTTCACGGATCACGGTCGCCTTGATCTGCCCCGGATACTCAAGATCCCCTTCGATCTTCTTTACGATGTCATGCACAAGAACCGCAGCCCCTGCATCATCGACTTGGTCCGGCTTTACCATGACGCGGATCTCACGTCCTGCCTGAATCGCAAAACAGCGCTCCACGCCTTCAAACGATTCTGCAATCTCCTCTAATGCTTTGAGACGCTTGATGTAGGATTCAAGACTCTCCCTGCGTGCGCCGGGACGCGCTGCCGAAACGGCATCTGCTGCCGCGACGAGAACTGCCTCCACCGTCGTCGCCTCTTCATCTCCATGATGCGAGGCGATGATGTTGATGACTTCTTTTGACTCGCGATATTTGCGTGCAAGCTCTGCACCCACTGTCACATGCGGGCCTTCCACCTCATGACTGACCGCCTTGCCAATATCGTGCAGGAGGCCGCCGCGCTTTGCGAGCATGACATCACACTCAAGCTCTGCCGCCATGAGCCCAGCCAGATGAGAAACTTCAATGGAGTGACTGAGGACATTCTGTCCATAACTCGTCCGGTAACGCATGCGCCCGAGCAATCTCACAAGTTCGGGGTGGATCCCATGCACCCCTGTTTCAAAGGTAGCCTGCTCTCCCGCCTCTTTAATCCGCTGATCGACTTCACGTTTGGCTTTATCGATCATCTCCTCGATGCGCGCGGGGTGAATGCGCCCATCCTGAATCAGTTTCTCGAGTGCAATGCGTGCAACCTCACGGCGCACCGGGTCGAATCCCGAAAGGATCACTGCCTCAGGCGTATCGTCAATAATGAGATCTATCCCAGTCAGTGTCTCAAGCGCACGAATATTGCGCCCCTCTCGGCCAATGATGCGTCCCTTCATATCATCATTCGGCAGTGCAACAACAGAAACCGTTGTCTCTGCTACGTGGTCGGCCGCACAGCGCTGTATGGCGACACTTAAGATCTCCCGTGCTGCTTTATCTGCCTCATCCTTGGTCTGCTGAATATACTCCTTGATCTTTCGTGCCTTTTCGTGCTTTAACTCATCTTCGGCCTCAGTCATCAAAATGGCGCGTGCCTCCTCCGCAGAAAGGCCTGAAATGCGCTGCAACTCCTCATACTGCCGTTCATAAAGCACGCCGACCTCTGCCTGCGTCTTATCAATGCGCGCCTCTTTGCGCGCCAACCCCTCCTCCTTCTTTTCGAGAGATTCAAGCTTTCGATCCAGATTTTCCTCTTTTTGAATGGTACGACGTTCTAGGCGCTGCAGTTCTGCGCGGCGCTCCTTTATATCTCGCTCAAAGTCCTGGCGTTGGCGCTGGATCTCCTCCTTCGCCTCAAGCAAAGACTCTTTTTGTTTTGTCTCTGCCCTCTTTTCAGCTTCCTCTACAATACGTTTTGCTTCGGCCTCGGCTGATCCTATTTGAGATTCTGCCGTGCGTTTGCGTGCAATGTATCCAATGCCGGCACCGGCTATAACAGCAATGATTACCGCTAATATTTCTGTAAGGATAACAGCCACCTCCTCTTTTCATATGATTCAAAAAATAGTTCAAGAATGCTTCTATTTATTTTAATGTTTTTTCCAAAGAGTGTCAAGAATCCCTATTGTATATTCATCAATGTATGGACTTCATGCAAAACATCGCTTATAATATTCATAAGTTCATATAATCAGTATGGGAGGAATCGAATATGCAGAAAAAGAAATGGATGCGCAGCAGCATCGCTCTCGCTCTCACATTCTCTATGATGACAGGGGTGACGTTGAGCACACCGGCAGTTGCTGAGGCAGGGATCGGCAATGTCATCGGCGCAATCGTCGGCGGAGCCGTCGCCGCCTCGGAGATGAGCAAGCAAATCAAATATTACAACACAACAGAGGAGGGACGTCAGGAACTGTTCCGTCAGCTGCAGGAAAAATATGGCGTCTACGAACACCCACGGCTCAACGCGCAGCTCGACCGCATCTTCAAGAATCTCACAGCAGCGATC
>CALIBA010000009.1 GCA_938045435.1 uncultured Selenomonas sp. | reverse complement strand
GTTGAAATGTGCCTCCGTAGGATGTATAATCCTTATGTAAAATTTGTTGCATACTCATATTTTACGCCAGAAGCCGGTGTTTGAAAACACCGGCTTCTGTGTTTTTGCACAAAATTGAGGCTGCTGCATGTTCGTTTCGTGCAACAGCCCCCACAAGTCATCATTTCTATGTTAAGATAGAATCAACCAAATTATCGTACTTTTCACATCATGATGAAGGAGGAGTTTACATAAAGAAATGGAAATCGTTCATCATGGCGGCAGCCGTCGCCATCTTTACGGGCGCCGTCTTCACGGGCTGCGGCAGCGGTGACGGCGGCGTCATATGCACCGGCAACGAAGTGTCGGCGGACAACGGCCCTGCTGCACCGAAGGAGGCTGTCACGAAGCTGAAGCTCGGTGACAAGGAAGTGCCGATGTACGCGTACAAGGGGGCAGATCCCCCCCAACTCGTGGACTCCCACGGCAGTCTCGCCGTGACGAAGGATGCCATCTACGGCATTCGAAGCGACGCCGAGGAGAAAAACTACCGCCTCCAAAAGCTGACGCTAAAGGACGGTGCGATTGCCTCAGTGGAGGATCTCGGCATCGTTCTCAACGAGCCGATCTCCTCGGACGGCAAGAACATCTACTATCTGACCCGGGAGGATGAGCTTGCCTGTTACAACGGCAAGGCAGCGACGCTGACCCCCCACGCCGGGCATCGGCGTCGTCCGTGCCATATACGGAGGCAAGAACGCCTACACGAGCGGGAGTTTCGTGTCGGATGCCGACGTTATGTTCGGCGCAACATCCAAGGATGGCATAAAGGATGCAAAAACGGTTCTCTCCAAGGACGTATTTGACAAGCTCGCCCGTGCGAAAGACGCGACGCACGAGGCAAACGCATTCCTGATCGGGGCGGATGCGGACGGCTTCTACGTCTCCTCCCTTGCCACGTACGGCAGCACGGACAAGGAGTGGACCAAACCGCTCCACACATACGCCCCGGACGGCAAAATACTCCACACGTTCGAGTGCAACGAGAATATCCCGAGCAGTGCGCAAAAGCGCACGACGTGGGAACGCTCCGTCGTCGTGACAAAGGACTATGTCGTGTTCTACAGCGACGGCTATCTGCGCGCATTCAACAAAAAGACCGGTGCGTACGTCGGCGACATTGAGCTGGGACGCGACAGCAGGAAACTCTCCCCCACAGGGGTCACGACAGATGACGAGAATCATATCTACTTCATCGACGACAATTCGCATATCTACCGCATTGATCTCTAAGAATATGCGCACAGCATCCCTGCGTTCCCGACCGCTCATAAACATGCCGGCATTTTTCCGTGCCGAGAAGGAATCATTGCGCGAAGTAAATGCGCAAAATGGAAAACTTTTCAAAAATTTCAAGAATCAATCATTTGTTGCTATACATTTTAGTTTGTTTTATGCTAAAATAAATTAAAGTGATTTAGGGGCACTGATAAGCATCTGCATTTTATCAGTGATTCCTTAGAAGCATCAAAGGAGGAATCCGAAATGAAGAAGTGGAAATCTCTGCTCGCGGCGGCTGCGACCGCCGCCTTCCTCGGCTCTGTCCTCGCCGGCTGCGGCGGTGACGGCACAGGCAGCGGCATCGGCATTGGCGGCGGCGGAAAAGACACCGCACTCTCCGCGCCGAAGGAAGCCATCGGACAGGTCAAATTCAACGGTAAGGACGTACCGGTCTACGAGTACAAGGGCGAGGGTCTCCCCGACATGGTGCACACAACGACCAATCTCACCGTGACGAAGGATGCCATCTATGCGGGCAAATTCGACGCCTCGGGCGATAAGAAGCAGCATCTGGTGAAGCTGAGCGTGAAGGACGGCGCCATCACCTCCGTCGAGGATCTCGGCATCCTCACGGCGCAGCCGATCACAACGGACGGGACAAATGTCTACTACCAGCTCGGCGAGCAGATCTGCGCCTATGACGGCGCGGCCGTGACGAAGAGCAAGCGCGGCGAGACGGACATCATGCGCGCAGTGCGCGGCACATCGAACATCTACACGAGCGGCGATCCCTTGAAGTCGCAGGACATCGAGATGGGCACGATCTCCAAGGAGGGGATCAAAGACCTGAAGTCCGTCCTCCCGAAGGCGGAGTTTGCAGCCCTCAACGAGAACAAGAAGGAAAATGAGGAGAATCAGGCATTCCTCCTCTGGGCGGATGCAGACGGCTTCTACATCTCCACCATCGCCACCAACGGCGGCCCGCCGAACAAGCGGACGTACCCCCTCCATATGTACGGCCCGGACGGCAAGAAGATCCGCACCTTCACCATCAACGACGGCCTTCCGGACAAGAAAAAGACCGACTCGAACGCGCGTCAGGTCATCCCAACGAAGGACTATATCGTCTTCTACAACGGCAACTTTCTGCGCGTCTTTAACAAGAAGGACGGCGCATTCATCGACGAGGTCGAGCTGAGTTTCGATGGCAAGATCCACCCGCCCAAGCAGATCACGACAGACGGCGAGAACCGCGTCTACATCCTCGACCAAGATTCGCGCATCTTCCGCATCGATCTGTAAGAGGAGCGCCCCTATCGGCTCGCAAGCTCACCACTTCTACACGTTCCGCGCACAGGCCCCGTTCCGACGGGGGAAGCTCATATGCCGTAATCCCAAAGCCTCCCCCGTTTGACGGGGGAGGGGGACCGCGCGAGCGGTGGAAGGGGCACAACAGCCCTTCTGTATCTCTATATAAGAGGAGTCCAACATGAAACAATGGAAAACGCTCTGTGCGGCGGCGGCCGTCCTCACGTGCGCCGTCATGGCAGGCTGCGGCGGCGGTGACACCGCAAAAGGCGGCTCTCCTGCCCCCGTCGATCTCAGTCTTTCATTGCCGAAAGAGCCCGTCACCCAGGTAAAATTCGGCGACAAGACGCTCCCGCTCTACGAATACGAGAACGCCGACTACGACCTCGACTATTTCGACTTCAACAAGAGCGATCCCGTCGTGACGAAGGATGGCATCTATGGCATCATCTACGACCACGACGACAAGAAGACGCATCTCTGCCAGCTCCCCGTCACAGACGGCGCAATCACGGACATCGTGGATCTCGGCATCGTGCTGAACCGGCCGATCACCTCGGACGGAACGAACGTCTATTACATCCCGAAGGAGGGCGAGCTCGCCGTCTATGACGGCAAGACCACAACCACGATCCCCCTGCAGGGCAAGGAGACGTGGCGCGCCGTCTTCGGCGGGAAGGACGCCTATGCGGGCGAAGAGCAGGTCAACGAAAAGGGCGTCACCCACGGCACGATCGCCAAAGATGGACTGAAGGATGCCAAGACCATCCCCGTCCCCGCACGCCCGAAGCCCGAGGGCTACTCCATGGTGCGCGGCGCAGAGCTGCTCTATGCGGACGCAGACGGATTCTACACCGACGAGGCATACGGGAATTCGCTGCAGAACGACGAGCAGCACCCGTGGGTCATCCCCGTCTACCAATACAGCCCCGACGGCAAGGAACTCCGCCGCTTCGAGCTGAATGAGAACATCCCGCAGGGCACAAAGCACTACGCCGCTCATGCGCGCTGCGTTGTCGCGACGAAGGACTACATCGTCTTCCGCACGTCGGACGATCCCATCCTGCGCGTCTTCAGCAAGAAGGACGGCGCGTATGTCGGCGACATCGAGATCACGGACGGCGAGCGCACACTGCGGCCCAAGGGCATCTTCACCGACAATATGAACCACGTCTACTTCCACACGCAGGACGGCGGAAGGCAGCGTATCTTCCGCATTGATCTGTAAGAACAATGCAAAGAGGCCGGCCATCTGCCGCATCGCCCCCTGGCACACGCTCATCCCATCGGAAAAGCAGGTCTGTGAAGCAAAACGCTTCGCAGACCTGCTTGTATTTTTTTGCCGCTGTTCCGAAAACGCATCGCCAGCTCGGAAAGACTGCTGATTTGCTTCCTCAGACGGGTAATCTGTGCATACGCATTTTCCGGCGCGTGCAGCAGTACCGAGAAATTTCACGCTGTCCCGGAACAAACAAAGTCACAAGAAAACATAAGCAATTGCTCATAATTTATTCCGGTTTTTTAGATAATAGGACTTTTCGCGCAAGGAATTTCATGCAGATCAAACGAAATAGTATAAAATCAGTTGGAGTATAGGCAAGGGGGAGGGCGGCGATGAAACAACGGCGGCAGAATATGTTCCTGTTCTCTCTCTGCTGCGCCGCATGCGCCCTCGTTCTCCTCGCATCCATGCGCACGGCGGATGCGCTGTCGCTCGTCTATGCACACAACTTCGGCACGGCCTATGCCGACGCCCTGCGCCGCGCCTCCCCGGAGCCCCTCGATACGCAGGGCGTCTCGACGAATCTCTTGGAGATCTTTCAGGATCACCGCGTCGATGCCGCCGAACTCTATGATTTTCAAGCGGAGCAGTTTGTCCGCGGCTCGACAGAACAGCTCTATTGGTATCCGCACTTTTCCGCCGTGGTCGTCCTCGCCGTGGCGGAGGACTGCCCTGTCCCCGTGGAGGGTTGGAGCGATCTGCGGGAGAATGTCACCGTGGTTCTTCCCGATTCCTGCCCCGATCGGGAAATTTTCTTTTTGGCGCTGGCACGCGGACTGTCCGCAGACGCGAACCTCGACGAGGCGTTCGCTCTGCTCACGCGGCTGAAGGAGGAGGATCGGCTACGCATCTGCAACAGCCGACGCGGCAATCAATACCGCCTGGCGGAGAAGGACGGCGGCGGGGATGTCTATGTGCTCTTTGCGCACGAAGCGGAGCAGCTCATTCAGTACGGCGCCCCGCTGCGCATCTGTATGCCGAAGGAAGGAACGCTCTCCTTTACCAAGGGACTGCTCGCGCGAAAGCCCATCTCCTTTGCCAATACCCTGCGGCGCGATCTGCGCGCAGCGGGCTATCCGATCGCGCCTCCGGCGGGGGCTGCGCAGATCCACGACGCCGATGCACTCTACCGGGAACTTACGGAGGCGAATGCGCGCTATCGGCAGATAATTTGGGGACATTCTGTGTTCACGCCGATCGAAACGCATGAGCGCCTGGTCATTCTCGTCACAATCCTTGTCGTCACGGTTCTCTGGGGTGCAAGCCTGCGCGCACGCGTCCTCCATCACGGTACGCGGCGCGCCGTCCTTCTGCTGATTGCGATGCTGCTCCTCTGGGAGCTGACCCGCATTGCAAAACTCCTTTCCATCTCGGTCGATATCTCCCTGCAGCACTTTCTGTCGTACCTCTACTATGTGTTCCGCGCGGGGCTCTCGGTTGCACTCCTCTGGATCGCCTGGGCATCGGATGAGTATGTGTTCAACAAAAAAATGCCGCGCTGGCTGCGCGCGGTTCTCGGGCTGAACCTCCTGCTGGCCGCGCTGATTCTCTGCAACGATCTGCACTACCAGTTCTTCACATTCATCTGGAATGCCGCCGCCATGACGCTGGAAGAGCATCTCGCGTGGGGCGCCTATGCCTATTGGCTCCTCTGGTTCTGCGAGATCCTCGCGGCGCTCCTTCTCCTCCTTGAAAAGGCAAAGCGGCAGCGCGTGCTGCGCCCTGCGATGGCGCTTCCCTTCCTGTTCTTTGCCCTCTTCGTCGTCTACTCGGTCGACCTCTACTACGATCCCCGCTTTGCATGGCTGGAACTCACAGTGGTAACGGCACTCTTCTTCCTGTTCCTCCTCGAACTCTGTCTGCGCACGGGGCTCATGCCGTCCAATCGCTTTCACGAGGCGTTTTTCTCGTATTCGCACCTGCACATGCAGCTCGTCAATACGGAGGGGCATACGGTCTTTTCCGCCGCGGCAGCAGAGCAGGGCGCGTCAAACGACATCCGCACATCGCGCATGAACATTCACGGCGGAGCCATCATCTGGCACGAGGATCTCAGTCTCCTGCACGAACGTCAGCGTCAGCTCGCACTCCTGCAGGACGCGCAGGAGCGCTCCCATACCCTCCTGCGCAGAGAGCGCCGCATCCGGGGGCAGCATCTCGCGCTCACGCTCAAAAAGCAGCTCTCCGAGGAGCTCGAGGCCATCCTCGACAGCAAGCGCCCGCTCCTGCGCAGCTTTCGCGAGCAGCTGATGGCGAGCACGGATGAGGCGGAGCTCACATGTCTCATCCGCCGGCTCAACCTGCTCTCCTCCTACCTCAAGAAGCGCTGCGTGCTCTTTCTCAAAGGGCAGGAGGACGGACAGATCCGTGCGGACGAGCTGTCGATGGCGGTCTCGGAGACCTGCGCCTATCTGCGCCCCCTTGGTCTGCACGTCGGCGTGGAGTGGCTTCTGACGCGCTCCATCGCGGCAGAGGCGGCGCTCGCCCTCTTCGATCTCTTTGCCGAGCTTCTCTCGCGCGCGGCAGAGGAGGGCGCGGCAGATGTACTCTGCCGTTTTGAGGAAAACGAAATGCCGGAGGCGATCTGCATGCTGACGTGCGCGGACTGGATCCGTCCGTGGATCAGCGAATGGCAGCGGCAGCACGATCTCCCGATCGAGATCAGCGATCTCGGCTACGCGCTTTCCATCCGCGCGCAGGGCATCAGCGCCGCCGCCCGCACACCGGCGCACGGGGAGGAGGCAGCGGCATGGAGAGTCTGACCTCATACGGCTACAGTGCACACATCACCTTTATCTTCCTCTCCGCGCTCGTCCTCATCACCGAGAGTATCGCGCTCTTTTGGGGAGCGACGTTTCTCGGTCGGCAGCGTTTCGAGCGCGTCCTGCCGGAGGCTGCCGCGCTCGGCATACTGCTCTCCGTCACGCTGGTCTTCGGCGGCAGCTGGAGCCTGTTCATCAGCGGGCTGATGCCAAATGACTGGATGGTGCTCGAGCGCTGCGCCACTGGCGGCTTCGCCATCGTCATGGGATTCTGCTCGTGTCGGCGCAGGCCGTGGCTGGGTGTGCCGCTCGCCGCAGCGGGCCTGCTCTCGCTCCCGCTTTTTGACCGTCTTCTGCCGTGGAGCGCGCTCTTCGTCCTCATCCTCCTCGCGGCGCGGCTCGCGATCCTTGCCTGTGCAGCACCTACGATGCTGGAGAGAGAGGTCACCGTCGCATCCATCCGCGAGGGCCTCGATCTCCTGCCCGAGGGCATTCTCTTTGCACGCGAAAACGGCGCAGCCGTGCTCGTGAACATCCAGATGCTGGCCTTCATGGAGCGGCTACTCGGTCAGCAGTTCCGCAACGCCGCGATCTTCTGGCAGGCGCTGATGAATTTCGACCACCCAACCCTCGCAGAGAAAGAGGTGCGGGACGATGCCATCCTCTTTCGATTTTCGGGCGGAGACTCCTGGCTCGTGCAGCGCATACGTCTGATGAACGGACTCAGCGGCTGGCAGCTCACGGCCTCCTGCGTGACGGAGCTCGACGCCGTGACGCGGGAACTCGAGGCAAAGAACGCACGCCTCTCCGCCATGATCAGCGCACAGAAAGATCTGCTCGACACGCTCGAGGAGACGGAGCGCCACCGCACCCTGCAGGAGATCACCTCGCGCGTGCACGACGTTCTCGGACAGCGCATCAGCATGCTGCAGCAGCTCCTTGCGAGTCCCGCGCCCAAGGATGCGCTCGATACCATCGTTCGCATCGACAGCCTGCTCGAAGCGGTTCCCCTCGCGCAGGAAGCCCATCCCGCAACGCTGCTCGCCGATATGACCGACACCTACCGCAGCCTCGGCGTGCGGCTCACGCTTTCGGGCGCTCTGCCGCGCAATATGCGGCGCGCGCGCGCCTTTGCCGCCATCATCCGCGAGGCACTCAGCAACGCGGTCTGTCATGGGCGTGCGAACGAGATCGTCATCGCCCTCTCGGAGCGCCGCCTGCACATCCGCGACAACGGCATCGGCTGCACCGGGAAGCTGCGCCCCGGCGGCGGACTCACGGGCATGATGCGCCGCGTGAACGCACTCGGCGGGCGCCTGATCATCACACCGGCACCGCATTTTGAACTTGACGCACAGATAGGGAAGAAACAAGGATGATTAAAGTTCTTCTCGTAGACGATCAAAAAATACTCCTCGAGGGACTGGCAAAGATCCTCGCGCCTCTGCCCGACATCGAAGTTATCGGCACCTGTACGCTCTCAAAGCTTGCGGAGGAAGCATGTCTGCGGCTACGTCCTGATCTTGTCCTCATGGACATCTGTATGGAGGGGCGCACGAGCGGCATACAGATCTGCGAACGCCTGAAAGCCACCTTCCCCTCCCTGCGCATTATTCTCATGACGGGGATGCAGGAGATCGCCTTCCTCGACTGGGCGAAGGAAGCGGGCGCGAACAGCTTCATCTACAAGGAATCCTCGGGCGAAGCGTTTGCCTCCTGTATCCGCGCCACGATGGAAGGCGCACAAATCTATCCGAATATCTGCGGCACCCCCTCCTTTGGATGCACGGATGCCCAGCTGACGAGCCGCGAGCTCGAGATCCTGCAGCGCATCTGCCGCAACATGAGCTACGAGGAAATCGCCGAGGATCTCGGCATCAAGAAGCGCACCGTGAGCTTTCACATCAGCAATATGCTCGTCAAGACCGGCCACAAGAACGTCATCGGCCTTGCGGTGGAAGCAACGGACAAGGGCTATACGAGCATCCACAGCTAAGAAATCACGGATCATTTCAGCACCATCGCCTTGGTGCATCTTTTTGCCCGTTCTTATCGGCACAATGAACCATACGGTACATTGTGCCACTTTTTTTGCCGGTCTCTCATCTATGACAGTACATTTACTCTGCGCTTCTTTTGCAAAGTTTTTCAAAAGGGACTGTTGCACGAAGGTAAATTTATCTTTGTGCAACAGTCCATCTTTTC
>CALIBA010000008.1 GCA_938045435.1 uncultured Selenomonas sp. | reverse complement strand
ATCGCGATTTTATAATAATCTATACGATATTTATTCAGTACATAAAGATGCACATCCCCATTGTCGATGCTCCTAAAGAAAAGTAGCAGCGACTTCATTATCTGGTTGAAATCATAACTCAAGCCCTTGCCAAGTTCACCATCAGCCGCAGTCTTAGCAAGAATGCAGAGATTACGAGCAAATGTTGTTATCGTCTCATTACCTCCATCCTTGATATCCGCCTTAGGCACCGCCTCCACCACGCTATCATCATATCCGCATAGTCTACGCAAGAATGCGAGTCTGTACATGGGACGGAAATTCACAAGCGGAGTTTCCATCTCCAGCTTTACGGGGGTTGAAAGTTGCCCGAACTCCAAGCCTTCGATAATTGCTTTCACCTCGTCAACATCGTGATATAGCAGCCAACTATCATAGGCGATGATTATTCTCTGATGTGGGTCTGTGTCGTCGTATATTTTTCTGAGAATCTCAAAATATTTTTTAGCATTTTCCATATCGTCCATCGCCCGACATCCATTTAACACGTGCCTCAATATGCTGAATGGCGTATATGGGTTTTCCTCAACATTTAAAATTAAGGCTTGCAGCCGCGACTTAAACCTGTTGGTATCTCCTTTATCAAAGAGACCTAGCATTACCGATTCTTCCAGAGCAGCATAAATGCTCTCAGAAGAATAACGTTCATAACTTCTTTCCTGCGAATCAAAAAGGTTCTTGGTAAAGGATGCGAGATGGCCGTTTAGCTGTTCGTCACCATAAAAATAAGATGCAGTCCGCATCCATTCCTTCAACACTTCTAGGCGATGGTTGAAATTATCGGTATATCCCAGTTTGTCATTTCTCACATACAGAAATCTCGGATATGCTAAATCCAGCAGAAGTCGGGCTTCCTCAATGTCTCCTGCTGCATAGAACTTTCGTGAGCTGATCAGCGCACCGGTTTCATTACACAGCAAGGAGTTTCCCCTATGCAGAAGATTCTTGGCAAGTTCATATTCACCAAGATCGATGAAATCATCAGTGAAAGTCAACGCAGAATAATCCTGATTCTTGCGCTGCTCCACTTCCGACTTTGCCAGCATATAACGCAGCACAATATAGGGGTCGTTTAGGTTTCGACCTATATAAAGACCATACAAAGCGTCTTTCTCTATCTCACTGAGCGGACGGAACTGCAACACCTCTTGGCTGAGTTCTGACGGTGTTGCCATATTAAGGAAGTCTTCATATCTGTTCGCCAGATAAAGATACTGAAATGCCAGCCAATGCTTTTCCACTCCCGACTTCAGATATAAGTCAGCAAGCTCAGAATAGTAGCCCTGTGCCTTCTGCTTATCCATGTCGCCTGTCATGGCATCACGTCCGGTTTCTCCTAAAAGGAATTGTCGGAAGGAATTATGGAAGAAACTTAATGAATGCGACTTCTCTTCATAACGCAGTAAAGGCTTTATACTCGTCACAAATGTTCTGACAACGTTCTCCGATGGGCTCCATTCCTTTATAAACTCCCAGTGAACTTCATCATTGATTCGTGATAACAAGCCTAACAGATGCGTCAGCTCGCAGCTTTCAGCAAGAATCTTCGATGTA
>CALIBA010000007.1 GCA_938045435.1 uncultured Selenomonas sp. | reverse complement strand
CAGAACGCCGCCGTCGGCGGTTTTCAAATAGCCTTCGCGCTTTTCCGCCGCGCCGCTCCGTCGCAGGATGATCGGAAAAATCGTCCTGCGGCAAATCCTTTTGCGTTGGGTCTTGATATTCGGCAAGCTCCTGTGTCACATAGGTCAAATAGTAGCCCATACGTGCCATCGCTGCCGCACCGCCCCCGGGATTAAACCCCGCACTCGTCATGATGTAAAAGCCGCCTTCATCCGCCTCATACTCCGTCGGCAGCGTAATATTCTTTGCGATAGAGTAGTTTGCGAGTGCTGTCAGTTTGTTCCAGTCCATCAGACCTGCATCCATATTCAAAAATGTCAGCCCATAATACTGTGCCGCAGCCTTTGCATAATTATGCGCACTGTGCTGCCTGATTCCATGGGTCATCTCATGTCCGAGCACAGCAGCAAGCTCGTCCACATCACCGCCCAGCCCCCGAATCAGACCGCGATTGATGCTCACATAGTCCGTCGGGTAACAGGCAGCGTTGAACACCGTGCTGTCATTCACGGCCCATACGAAGGGCAGCGAATTCGTGCGCAGCACATAGTCCCCATCCTTGACCAGCCGATCCATAATACCATCGACGAGCGCTATGTCATTGGGATTGCGTGCACGGCCGTTTTCTGCAAGATCCTGCTGGCGGCTCTCTACCTGTGCATGGACATCATTGCCGAGCGCAAGCACTGCGCCAAGCGAGGAATGATATGCACCAAGCACGCCCAGTGCCTGTGCCGCAATGCCCCACGCATCAATTGCCTCTGCACGCGGCAGCGGGAAAAGTAGCCCTATGGAGATCAAAGGAGCCATCAGCAAAGCAGACCATTTTCTCTTCATCTCTCACCTCGTCAAATCCTATCCATTTTGTGCGTTAGCATAGCATCAATTTCTTATGTTCTGCTAAAAAAGTTGTGCTATGCTGTCATAAAAGTATTCATAAGGCAAAGGAGGATCATCATGGAATTTAATGAACTCATCCGGGCACGCTTTTCCTGCCGTGCGCTCTCAGACAAAGCGATTCCGCAGGAAGCGCTGCACCGCATCCTAGAGGCAGCGCGCCTCGCCCCAACAGCCGTCAACAAACAGCCCTTCAAAGTCTGGGTCGCCCAAAGTGCGGATGCGTGCAGAAGGCTCGCCGAAACGACGAATTATACCTTTGGCGCGGGGCTTTTTCTCATCGTCGGCGCGAAAGAGGACGAGGCATGGGTGCGCTCCTATGACGGACGAAATTTTGCTGATGTAGACGCCGCCATCGCTGCAACACATATCATGCTTGCCATCCAAAATGAAGGCCTCGGCTCGACATGGGTCGGACACTTTGATGCACCGAAGCTCAAAGAGGCATTTCCCATGATGGAGGGCTATGACCTCATTGCCATTTTCCCCATCGGGTTCCCGACAGAAAAGGGCGTCCCCTCCCCACGCCACACTGTACGCAAAGACTATGAAGAATTTGTGGAGACTTTATAAAGGGCCGTTTGGAGATGCCAACTTCCGGCACAATATAGCAGAGCATTCTCTTTTGCGTTAAGTAGAAAAAACGAAAGAGGCTGCCGTGCATTTCACACTGCTATCACAGCATTTTCTTAGCGCACGCATCCCCGCACGACGCGAGTACCTGCGCAGAGTAATAATAAAAGCTGTAGAACAAGTCGGCGGGAAACACCTCGTCATCCTCATAGCGCAGTTCATCCGCCTCCTCGTCATATATCTCTGACCAAAGGTATTCCTCACGCAGGAGGTCGGAGAAACGCGGCAAAGGCTCGGCGTGCTCCATCTCATCTCCCATGTGGACACACTCATCCATCAGCAGGAAGTGCTCCAACAGGCGCCTCACAATCACCTGCGCGATTTCGTTTGCCGGCTGCGCAGTACAAGCACGCCGAAAGATCCGCGCGAGAAAAATCATGGCAAACGGCGTTGCGTGCCAGAGCGTTCCCTGATGCTCTGTATTCATTGTCAGCTCGTAGAGAGCGTCCTCCACAGCCGCAGCATCGTCCATCGTCTCCAGCGCCGTAAAATAACGCGGGAACTGCGTCGCGCGCCCGTAGGGCGTCGTCAGGCGATGCCACGGTATTTCATCTACGGTTACCGTCTCAATATAGCGCTCGCTCTCATTCATTTCGGCACCTCTGACCATACAAACTGAAAAAAGAACTGTCGTGCGAAGCAAAAACGCTTCGTACGGCAGTCTTTTTTCACACAATAAAACAGCTCAATAGCTTGGATACAGTCCATCCCACACGACACGGCGATAGTTCGCGCGGTCGGTGTCGCCCTCGGTGGAGATACAGAGGATGCGGGCGTCACGTCCGAGACCGATGCGGTCACGCAGGTAGTCGAGGCTGCGGTTCTGCATGAGTTCAGCGACAAGCCCCGTGGTGACGGCACCGCTCTCACCCGAGACGAGGCGCGGATCCGCGCCGATCGGATTGCCAAGGATGCGCATCCCCTTCGCCGCGACCCACTCAGGGACAGAGACGAAGTGGTCGGCATGATCCCGCAGAATCTCCCATGCGATCGGATTCGGCTCACCGCACGAGAGCCCCGCCATGATGGAACTGATCTCACCTGTCACAAAATGTGGCGTACCGTCATTCGCGGCAGCCGTACGGTAGATGCAGTCCGCGCGGTTCGGCTCGACGATGGTGATGACAGGACGCTCTGCCCCAAAGTGCGCGGCAAAGTAGCCCGTAACTGCACCCGGCAGAGAGCCGACCCCCGCCTGCAAAAAGATATGTGTCGGCGCCTCACCGTACTGCTCCGCCGCCTCATGTGCGAGCGTCGTATAGCCCTGCATGATCCAAAGAGGAATCTCCGTGTACCCATCAAACGCCGTATCTTGCACGAGTACCCATCCCTTTTCCTTCGCGAGATTCGCCGCATGGCGCACGGTATCATCGTAGTTGTACGTCGTAAACGATGCCTCCGCGCCGAGTCCGCGAATGTTTGCAAGGCGCTCTGTCGATCCATCCTTTGGCATAAAGACATGAGCAAACAACCCGAAAAGTTTCGCCGCCCACGCGATGCCGCGCCCATGGTTGCCGTCCGTCGCCGTCACGAGCGTAACCTCGCGCAATTGTGCGCGGTATTCTGGCTGCGTGAGGTTCTCGTAGGTCATCTCGCCCTCAGACAGACCAAGATACTGCGAAAGATACCGTGCGACGGCATAGCTCGCACCCAACCCCTTGAACGAGCTCAGCCCGAACCGCATGCTCTCGTCCTTCACTGCAAGCCGTCCAAGCCCCAGCCCTGCCGCCAAGTGTCGAAGATCGGCAAGCGGCGTCGGTTCATAGTCCGGCAGCCCGCGGTGGAACGCCACAGCACGAGCCGCTGAAGATGAGCCAAATGCGGAGACATCCGAAAGAGCACCGCTCGTATGCGCGAGATGCACAGCCTTTATACTTTCGTTCATA
>CALIBA010000006.1 GCA_938045435.1 uncultured Selenomonas sp. | reverse complement strand
CCGCCGCTGACACGGCAGGGAGCCGCCGCAGGCGCGCTGCAAGACAGAACGCCTCCTCACGTGGCAGCTCGAGAGGCAGACGTATGGTGATACACATCATACGCATCACACTTTCCACCCCCGCATCAGTGTCAGTGCCCACCAGAGCATCTGAGAGCCGGACGGCGACGTATTGGAGAGCACGAGCTGTCGTATGCCGCGCAGAAAGAAGATGCCGGCGACGAGGGAGCTTAGATCCAGTGCACCGCCTGTATGCTGCTGAACCCACCCGCTCAACGCACAAACGGAACGGCGCATGCTCTGCGCGAGTGTTCCCACAGGAGGTGTGCTCCTGCCCTCTGAGAATATCGCCGAAAGCCCTTCCGAAAGGATAAGGATATGTGCCTCATCCTCCGGCCGATAGAGGAGGAGAATACTGCCCGAAACGGCATTGGTACGTACCCCTGACACAAACGGCAGCCGCATCAGGCGCTCCTCAAGCAGGGAAGCGAACGCCTTTGTCAGGTACGGTGTACGATAGCGGCGACGCCCGGATGAAGCATGTACGCATGTAAAAGGAGGCACTTCTGCGGCGCAGGATGCGCCGGCGGTACCCGGCATCGCGCCCTTTACGGCGGCGCGGAACGGGCGCGGATGCGCCGATATAGATGCACCGCCCCCGTGTGCTCCGCCAAGGGATTGGCGAATATAGTTTGCAATGGATGCGCCCAGCATAAGCCCTGAAATATATGACATTACGCCCGCCTCCTTGCATGCTGCCGCATATATTCCTCTGCCCGGCGCAGCTCTGCATGGGTGCGCAGATGCTCCGGTTCATAAGTGATGAGAATGGATCCCGTCGCCGTATTTGTGTCTACATGCTCGATCCCATCCAGTGCACCGAGCTGCTCTTTTACCTGCCGCTCCAACGCCGCATTTCCTACCAGCTGCTTGCTATAGAGGCGCACGCGTCCCGGCACAAAGGATGCAATATCCGTTGAGCGGACAAACAGCTCCATCGCCGACCTTGGAAACGCCTCTTTGATCGTATCAAAAATTCCCATTTAAGTTCCTTTCCGGGTTTTGAAAAAGGGCTGCAGCGCTCTGTGCGCGGCAGCCCTCCCCTACAGGGTTCGTTCTTACTTCTCGACCGCAGACTGTGCCGCAATCAGATCTTCCAGCTCCTCTTTCTGGCGCTGAAGCTCTGCCAGGGACAGCTCTGCCTGTCCGGCCTCAAGCGCAGCAAGCTGCTGCGTGCGCTCCTGCATGAAACGGTAGCCGAAAATCCCCGCCACTGCACCGACTGCAAGACCAATCCAAAAATCCGTCTTCGAGAACATATGATTTCCTCCCTTGTCACATCGCCCTAAGCATGAGGGCTCCTTCGCTCCTTGGCGCTTTGCGGTACCACTGAGTGAATACGTCCCCACGATCCCTGTAAGGAAACAGCGCACCCCTGCGCTCTCCTGTAACAAATAAAGGCTGCCATGATGGCGGCCTTGAAGGTTTTCCGTGAGACGGCGATGATTCCTGCGCCGTGAGACCGACCGACTTGCTGCCACTCTCTCTGGAACCATGCCACTGCCCACAGTATATGTGATAAGTTGTCCCCTGTCAAGAGGAATCCCATAATCAAGAATAACTATTGAAATCAAAAATGTTTTCTTCATTCATATAAATATCATACTCGAGGTATATGATGATTTTGACAATTTCTACACTTTAGGAAAGGCTGACCCACTATGAAGATCCATCCACGCCGCTTTGTCCGATTCCTCACCTGCTGTATCGCACTCATCCTTGCCGTATATGCCGTCCTGCACCTGATGGACGGTGCATACGGCGATCCGCCAACATACCGTGCCAATATCCTTTCTGCCGAGGAAGAAGCCGGCAATATTAAAGTATTCGCCCCGGGCAGTGTGCAGTACCGCGTGAACATCCGCCTGGATGACGGCCCCGATGCGGGAAAAGAGGTGCGCCTCACCCATCGAACGCTGAACAACCCGGCCTTTGACATCCATCCACAGGAGGGAGAACGCATTCTCGTCCGTGCAGAGGGTGATACTTACGCCATCGTTGACTATGACCGCCTCCCCGGCCTTTCATGGCTGCTCCTTGGCTTTGCGTTCGTCCTTTTGTTATTCGGCGGGCTGACAGGTCTAAAGGCGCTGATTGCCCTGATCTTTTCCGTCCTTTTCATCGCAAAGGGGCTGATCGCGCTGATTCTTTTCGCCCCGTCGCACATTCTGCTTTGGACGTTCCTCATCGGCTCCATGATCACGCTGACGACACAGCTGATCGTAAGCGGCGCCAACGTAAAATCCGCCGGGGCCATCATCGGCACCATCGGCGGGATTTTTATCGCGGGTGTCCTTGCCATCGCCGCCATTCACTTCACCTATCTCAGCGGCGTTGCCGAAGAACAAGCCGGTATGCTGAAGGTGCTCTATTTGCAGGACGTCGATTTTCGTGAACTGCTCTTTTCCGGCATTGTCCTCGGTGCACTCGGCGCCGTGATGGACGTTGCCGTCTCCATCGCCTCCGCCCAATACGAGATGATGCAGCTGGCCCCTGAAACCTCATTTCGTACCCTCGTCTCCTCCGGACTGCGTGTGGGCCGCGATGTCATGGGAACCATGGCGAACACGCTCGTGCTCGCCTACATCGGCGGCACGCTTCCGCTCATCCTGCTGATCTCAGCGCAGCCGGATCTCTCCATGGCGCACGTCGTGAACCTCAACATGATCGCTACGGAAGTGGTGCGTTCCCTTGTCGGCAGCATTGGCCTCCTCTTCGCCATTCCCATCACCGCCTATGCAGCGGCATTCCTCATCACCAGAAAACGCAGAGGATAAGGGTCAGCACTTTGGACATCACATCTAAAGTATGCAGAATGAACCGCATCCCTTTTCGTTTATGATTCAAGATGATAAAATCTCCGCCCACGCCTCTGCACGGAACCCTACGAGAACATGTTCCTTTGTAATCACAAGCGGCCGTTTCACGAGCATCCCGTCCGAAGCGAGCAGTGCATACTGCTGCTCCTGTGTCATCGCAGGCAGTTTATCCTTCAGGCCCAGCTCCCTGTAACGCTGTCCGCTCGTATTAAAAAAGCGGCGCAGCGGAAGGCCGCTGCGTGTGTGCCACGTGCGCAGCTCCTCTGCCGTCGGCGGTTCCTTTACAATATCGCGCATAGGCGCTGTGCAGCCGCATGCACGCAAAAACTTCTCTGCCTTTTGACAGGTCGAACACTTCGGATAACCGAGCCATACAATATCTTTTTCCATACGAGAATCCCTCCTCCTGTCCCATTATACAGACGCATAAAAAAAATTCAATTTTTTCTTTTTGACCTATTGACTTTTTGACTTTCAGATGTATAATGACAATCAGAAGGTGCACAGAGCACAGCCACCTTCCTTATGAAAAGACAGTGCTGATTGGACGGTATGCCAAACGCCGCTCCAATCAATGATTCCAAAGGAGTTGATTATCATGTTTGGACTTGTACCTTTTTCCGGACGTCGCGGCCTCTCGCAGCAAAGCAGCGCAAATCCGTTTGCACTCTTGGACGCCATGCGTGATTCCCTCTTTCATGACGGTTTCCCTGCGGCCAACTGGGGCGCCAACTCGTTCAAAGTAGACGTAAAAGACAGCGGCGATCACTATGAGCTGACTGCTGATCTCCCGGGCATGACAAAGGAGAACATCGCCCTCCACTACGAGAACGGCTATCTCACCATCGCCGCAACACGCAGCGAATCCAAGGACGAAAAGGATGAGAGCGGAAACTATATCCGCCGTGAGCGTCACACGGGCGAGATGAGCCGCTCGTTCTACATTGACGGCATCGACGATGCGAACATCCATGCAGAGTTCAAGGACGGTGTGCTTGAGGTAAAGCTGCCAAAATCCGCCGGCGAACCGGAGCGCAAACAGATTGAGATTCACTGATGATGCCCATATGAAAACGGGGACTGCCATAAGGCAGTCCCCGTTTTTGCTGTGCCAAAATTTATAGACAAATAGGAGCATCCCCCCGCTCTTATGTGCCTATATCTTTCAGCGTCCCACCGCGCATGATTGCACGCAGGATATTTTTCATGGAGAGGGGCCTTGTTGTGCACTGTCCCTTGACTGCGATTTGGCAGCGCTCATCATCATGAACGAGATAATAGCGGATCTTTTCAACCAAATCTTCTGCATCCTCGTACACCGCCAAGTCCTCCCCTGGGCTGAGCAGCCCACCATAAGAGACCCGCGCATCGAGCAGTTCAAAAGCGCCCACCGCGAGAATCTGGAACGTTCTCGGATTGGGACTGCCGTGCCTGACGTCATGGATATTGAGGCAGATTTTCGAGGACGCATACAGACGTGCCGCCTCCTCCGGCGGCACGGATCCATTCATCAAATACCGCGCGATATGGGGGTACCGACGCCGAAACAGGAATCTCTTCCACGGATAGCGCCCATCATAGAACGGTCCATAGATGCGCAGCTTCCAATCTGCGCGGGCAGCAGCAGCCGATACCCGTTCCAGCAGACGCAGCCGATGATGGAACGGAGAGCCAATAAAGATCACATCCATCATCGGTACAGCGCATATCGGCGCATATGCCTCATTATACCCCACAGGCATATACTGTGCAGCGATATGACGCCGCTCCTTTAAGTATTTTACATCCTGCTCCTCAAAGACATAGATATGGTCAAGCAGTGCGTAGTAATCATAAAGCTCCGTATTTGAAGATATGCCGTCCACAAAGTAGCAGATGGTCTTTGTGCGTGCGCGGATGCGGGCGAGATCCGACGGCTGCATCATCTCCGTCGGCAGATTGATGAAAAGTGCCGCATCCGGCAGGAACTCCTCCACCATCCGATGCAGTCTCTGTATCCATTCCTGTTCATAACGCTTCCTAAAGGTATGCACACCCATTTTATCCAGTTTCTTTTGATAATAGGGACATGTCTCCCGATAAGAGTCCTCATAGATGGTGATGACCTCGTGCCCAAGCGATTGCAGCGCCCGCTTGATCTGCAAAATCTCATCATTTCTGGAAAATATCTCCAATAGTATTCTCATATCACCACATCATTTCTCTGAATGCACACGTCGCCGCATTGATTGCCCAATGCGCTTTCCCCGTGCTATAATGGGGCATTGACACCGATGTGCGCATCCTTCATTGGAGCCGCATCCTAAAAACGAACGAAAGAAGGAACCCCATGGCAGAAGAAGACGCATACCGCAGCAACGGCCGACCGAAACCCATTATGCCGGCACCACGCACAAAAACCATCCCCGGCACAGTGCGCCGCATGGATGCACTTTCGATGAACGTCCGTCAGGATGCCATCACACCCGAATACTTCATTACCCATTTCTATGAATATCTGCCGCGTTACATTGCAGGCGGCGCCCCCACGGCAGACACGCGTGACACATACGAGCTCGCCATTCGTTTCTTTCTTCACTGGTGCATGGAGCAGGGGCTGCACCCTCTCAGCGACGTACACGACTACCAGATCCGCATCTATATGGAGGAAATGCGTGCGCGCAATTACAGCGCCGCCACACTGATGATAAAAGGGGCCGCCATCCGTGCGTTCTACAAGGTCGCACAGCGCCTTTCCTTTATCGCAGAGAACCCTTGCGCGGACTTGCAACTACGCAACCCGCAGCATCTTGACGAGGACTATAAATACCTCACGGTCGATCAGATCAAGGAGATTTGTGAGAGCCTCAAGGAGGACAAAAACACCCTCCGGCGCCTGCGCAATCTCCTCATCATCTATCTCATGGGCGTGGAGGGGCTGCGTGTCGTCGAGGTCGCGCGCCTTTCGGACGAGGATATAGACTGGGAGCGCGGGCGCATTGAGATTCGCGGCAAGGGGCACGCGGGAATCATCTACCCATGCGAAGAGACGTTTCAGCTCCTCAAAGCCTATCTGGAGGAACGCGGTGCCGTCCCTATGGAAGGTCGCCGCACGCCGACCATCATCTCCTGCTCACGCAACAACACAAAGGGACGCATCACACGCGTCGGCATCCGCTATGTCATCAACTGTGCGCTCAAGGGCGCGGGACTCAAACAGTCTGGCTATGCATGCCACCTATTCCGACACAGCTGCGGCACGAATCTCTACCAAGAGACAAAAGATCTGCGCGTCGTACAGGAAACGCTGCGCCAACGCAGTCCCAAGGTCACAGCGAAGTACGCTCATGTCCACGACCGCATGGAACGCCGCTATACGCGCGGCATCACGCCCGGCATCTCAGCAGACGACGCCCAAAAGCCGCATGGAGAAGAGTCTGCACCTAAATCCACCTAGAACAGAAGTCCATCAGATTGGTGCAACTCCGTGATTTTCTAAATATCTTTGATATACTTCCACCGCAGATGGAGATATTTCTTTTTTTTCCGCCAGATAAAGCGCAGGAAGCGCCGCTCGATCTGTTGACGCAGCATCAGCCACAAGAAACTGCCCCATGATTTGCGCCGAATGGTGACGGTATCGAAGATCTCCGGATGATCCTTAAGCGTCGCTCGCACCCTTATCTCCGTATCTCCTGCCCCGAGATACAGCACCCCGTCTTCCGTAAGCAGACTGTGCCCCCCGCCGTCATCAATCTGCCAATCAAGAGGAGCCGCCTCCGCAATCCCACAGCGGTATGCATGCAGGACGAGTTTCGTCTGTGTAGGCGACGCCCAATAATCATAGAGGAAATCTCCGCAGCTCTCAATTTTGATGAAGGGCGGGAGTGCGCCCGTCTGCCAAAGAGAAGAAAAGAAGGCACACTCGGCAATCCCCCAATGCGTCCCCTCCGCATGGACAACGGTCAGGCAAACCTCGCGCACGCGCCGCGGCGCATCAAGGGTCAGCGTAAGAGCACGCCCGCGCGGCGGCAGCGCATGGGTTCCGATGCATATCCCATCACAGGAAATATGCAGTGCTGTGATCCGCCCATATGTGCCGATATTGCCATAGATGCGAATGAGCCTCAGCTCCGTCTCCTCCGGAAATGTAAACGCAATGCTCCGCGTATCGTCTTCGTCTGTCGGTGCCCAAAGGCATTCTCCAAAGGGGGCATCTTCCTCATCAATATCCGCGATGTCATAATAGCGCCCATCCGCAGCGGGCGCAGGATCTCCGGAACTCGCCCACAGAGAAGCGGTATAGGCGAGATTGTCCGTCCGATGCTGAAAGTACACCGCATCCCCGTTTAGAATCCCCTCCGCGTGGAGTGCGGCCCCCTGCGAGCGATGCTGCTTAAGTGCGCGGCAGCGGACATCTCCGTGCAGAAAGCGTCCGCCCGTCGTCTCATATTCAAACACAGGAAAGCGGATGCGCTCCTCCCACACGTAGTAAGAGAGTGAGAGCATATCCGAAGGGTAGTCTGTCAGCTCACCAACAATCGGGCGCCGTGTGGCGCGTATATTGGGCGCGTAAAAATCAGGCACGCCCTCATATGCCGTAGCATAGGCGAGGCATTTCAGCACCTGCGGCCGATAGCCGGCATCTGCGGTGAGGAGTTTTCCCATCACTGTATCAAAGATAACAGAGAGCATGCGATGGTCGGCATGTTTGTCATAGTCCACGCAAATGATGATGTCGGCGCGAATCTCCTCTACAACGGCTGCGACATCTGCACGAAATGCCGCGCGTGTATAGGGACTTGGATGCCCTCTGCGCTGTGTTGCATAGTCCGTATAGCCCCCGCTCCATACGTCTCGGTATGCCCGGAGGGCGCCGCGGCAGGCACATCCACATCATAAAGGTGCGGGTGCCCCGTATGGTTCAGCGTATCACCGTAGCCGAGGAAGATCACCCGCTCGGGCTTTGTCCCGAGCAGCGCAGCGGCAGCCACCGCCTCACGTATGCGGGTCTGCGCACGAAAGCAAAAGTCCCCGTTCGTTGAATAGCAGATGTAGCAGTCAGCGCCCATCGCCGCAAACGCCGGCAAAATCCCCCCGCAGCATTGACCTCGTCATCTGCATGCGGAACGAGAACGAGGACGCGTTTCCCCGTCAAATCATGGGTAAAGAGAGCATTTTGGGCAGTCATGACAATTCCTTTTCCGTGCGCAGCGAAGGACACACGTGCTCACCACTGCAGGAAATCCCGCGTGCCGAGTGTATTATCCCCCTGCGCAATGATGGCAGCGAGCTGATCAGAGAGCACCGCGTAATCCAGACGCGTCTCAGCGAGCCGTCTGCCGCGTGCCCCCATTTGGGCACCTTGATACGGATCTCTAAAGATCTCCAGGATGCGCGCAGCGTAGGCATCTGCATCCTCAACGGGAACGCGGTAGCCATTCACCCCGTTTTGCA
Source organism: uncultured Selenomonas sp. (assembly GCA_938045435.1). Classification (GTDB taxonomy): domain Bacteria; phylum Bacillota; class Negativicutes; order Selenomonadales; family Selenomonadaceae; genus Centipeda. The sequence goes on along the minus strand of CALIBA010000006.1, from coordinate 6,316 downwards.
CGAGATCGTCACATCCGCCAATATCGGAGACGACGGCCGGCAGTCCGCTGCTGATCGCCTCGATGAGCGAGGTGGGCAGTGCCTCGTGCCGGGATGGGAATATATAACAGTCCGCTGCCCTGTAATAGTCCTCCGGATACGCCTGCTCTCCCGTGACGATAACCGAACCGTCCGTCTCTGCTCCAAGGCTGCGCAGCGCCAGCATCAGATCCGGCAGCCCGCCGCCGACGACGAGCAGCCGCGCTTCTTTGCAATGCGCATGGATGATGCGCCAAACATCCTGCAGCGTATCAACGCCCTTATTCAGTACAATGCGCGCGAGAAAGAGCAGAACGGGCGCGTCCTCTGCGATGCCAAGACGCGCACGCAGCAGCGCCCGCTCCTCTGCTGTCGGCACGGAGAACCGCTGTGCGTCGATGCCGTGCGGCAGGACGGTGACGCGCTCCGGTGCAATTTTTCCGCGTGCGGTATATCCTGCGGCAATCTCATGTGTCGTTGCGATATAATGATCGCAGGAGGCAAAGAGGCGATTGCGCCAGTTTGCATCACCGTCAAAAATTTCCATCTTTGCCGTGAGTGCAAGCGTCACGGGAACCCCCTTTTTCCGTGCAAGCCAAATCGCCCAGACGGCAAATGCAGGAATCCCGATGATGTAGAGCGCATCAACATCCCGATGCGTTGTGAGAAGACGTAAAAGGAGCTCAGCGCCGCGCGACGGCTCATGCAGGCGAACGAGATCGATCCCGTCCACATCTTCGCGTGCCTTCGTGGCAAAGTACCGCTTCTTGGCAAAAATCGTGACCCTATGCCCCAGCCGCATCAGTTCCCGCGCGTGATTTTCCGCATGGAACTCCGCCCCGCTCTTCGTCGGCAGACCGTTGCTGTTGAACGCTCTCCCGACGGCAAAATCCTTTGTGATAAGACCGACGTGCATATGCGGCTCCTTCTACGTACTCTGTGCAGACACTGCGTCATCCAGATAGGAGATACAGGCGCGCAGAGCCTCCTCCGGCAGGACGTGATAGAGGCAGTTAGGCCTAGGATAACTCGGACATTCGGTCTCACGATAGTTGCATGGACAGCACGGCTCATGCGAGGTGAGTGCCGTCGCCGCACTGCTGATGGGGTGCCAGCGGCGCGGAGAAGTACAGCCGAATATCGTAACGAGCGGAACCCCGACCGTCGCAGCGATATGCCCGCCGCCCGTATCAACGCTCAGGAGCAAATCAAGCCGCGCATAAAGCGCTGCAAGCTCCATCAGATTCGTTTTCCCGCAGAGATTTTCCGCAGGCACCCCCATACATGCGATGACCTCCTCCGCATCGTCATAGTCACCCGGCGCCCCTGTGACATAAAATGCAGCATCATACCGCGCAGAAAGCGCACGCACCACCGCAGCAAAGTATTCCTTTGGCCATGTTTTAAGGGCAAACGTCCCCTTCACGCACAGCCCGATTTTTTTCTTTCCCATGCGCTCTGCGGGCGCAAGCATCTCTGCAGCCTTCGCGCTCTGCGCTGCATCAGGAGCGGGGAGTATGGGGCGCGCATGCCCATCCGTGCCCGTAAAACCGCGGATGATCTCTTGATAGGTTTCTGCCTGCAACGTATCATCCAGGTCATGTGTGATGGGCACCGTATGCGTATAGAGCCATGTCACGCGGCTCGGCCGCGCATCAAAGACGCGCGACGGGCCGACGCGGACGGGAATCCCCGCCAGAAAACAAAGCAGCGCGGGGCGCAGCTTGCGGTCAAAAGAAATCGCAAGGTCAAACCGCCGCGTGCGCAGCTCCCGCACCATCGCCCACATCTGCCTGAGCGCATTTTTTTTGGCCTTGTAATCAAACAGAATCACATCGTCAATGACGGGACTGCGCTCTATCACTTCGCGCACGATGGGCCGCGAGAGCATCGTGATCCGCGCCGCAGGGTACACCTTTTTGAGCAGGGCAATGGCACTCGTCGTTAAAATGACATCGCCGAGGTTGACCATGGCATAGACGAGGATATTTTGATAGGTTTTCAGCGGGGACTGCTCCCCTGCCGCCTGCACAGGAACACCGCCCATCTACGCATCCTCCATGCCCATAGGGGAGGGGCAGGGCTTTAAGATCTCCCCCATGCGGCGGGCAATCTCTGCATCAACTGCATCGAGAAAGTCAAAACGGCGGCGATAGAGGGCACGCTTTCGCGTCGGCACCTCCTCCATCGTCTTGCGCGCGAGTACGAGCGGCAGCTCATAAAAACGCGCATCCTCCGTCACCTGCCCCCCCACCTCCTCCCAGAACACGCCAAAGTCCGTTTTCAGCTTCCGATCACGGCGCATATGATTGTTCGCGTAGTAGCCCGCGTTCGAGACGGCAAAGATCCGCTGCACCCCGAGTGCACGCGCGACCGCCTGCGTCATATAGAGGATGAGGTTCTTTGTGCGGAAACGGTGTGCACGCTTCGTCATCTCGCGGATAAAGTCCTGCGCATCCTCTGTATTTGGCCCCTGCATGGCACCGATGACAAGCGCACCGGCACCCTCTCTCTGCTCAATCCAAAAGATGATCTGGTAAAGATGCGCCCCGCCCACATCCATCATGACCGTGAGCAGCCCCTCCTTGCGCTGTCCCGGGGCAAATTTCAAGTAGGCATGCCAATCCATATCCGGCTCCGCAGATCGCCAAATCACATAGGGCGTATCGTAGCCGAGGGCAATGAAGTCTTTCTCGCTGAGACGCTCCTCCAAATAGGCATAGTGTGCACAGATGAGCGCAATGCGCGTGTGCATGGTCGAACCTGCATAAAAAAAGGCGCGTGTCGCCTGCTCAAGGGGATATGGATTGCGCTGATAGAGTACGCGCCGCCCCTGTGTTTTCTGAAAAAAGTCATAGAGCGTGCGAAGCTGCTTCCAATGCAGTACAGCACGCACCATAAATACGAGGGCGCGATGGCGCTCGCGCGCGTTGTCAAAACGATAGGCACGCTGTGCGACGGCACGGATTTCTGCAATCATAACGAATCTCCTGTATGGCGGTTCGTCTTGTCCATATAGCAGAGCTTGACATATTTCGCCATGGTGTAAAAATAGTGAAACACAGCAAGGACAAAGCCGATCTGTCCATCGAGGAATCCGCACCGCAGCACATACATGCGAAAACTCGCCCACAGCGGATGAAGGATCATATCCGCACACGTTGCGCGCCGCCCTGCCGCATATGCCTTCTGCGCCGCAAGCGTCGTGTAGACATTCAGCTTGCCGAGATAATGCACCCAGTCGCGATAGGGATAGTGAATGAGGTAGGCCGCATCCGGCAGTTTGACCTCCTCATACGGATGGCAGATCTTGGGGTGCACCAGCCCCTCGACCCTCGTGCCTGCACGCGGCAAAAGGCGCACAACATAGTCTGGGAACCACCCGCCATGGCGCAGCGGCTGCTCAAAGTAATAGCTCAGCCGCGCATTCGCATAGGCATAACGGCGATCGTCCGCTGCCACAAAGGAACGAATGAGCATCGAGAGCTGCGTCGATACGCGCTCATCTGCATCCAGAAAGTAGATCCAATCGCACTGCGCCTCTCCTATCGCAAACGTCTGCTGTGCACCCCAATCGCCATCGAGGGCACGCTGCACAACACGCGCCCCCAGCGCACGTGCAAGCGCCGCTGTCCGATCCGTGCTGAAATCATCAATAACGACAACCTCCCCTGCAAAAGAGACGCTGCGAATGCAGTCCTCAATGTTCGTTTCCTCGTTCTTTGCGAGGATGAGTACCGAGAGATTGAGTGCCATAGCGTTTCCCTTCCTCTTGTACCGAATCTCAGCTCTTTGTCACATGACATGGTACGCCATATCCTTTTCATACTGTTTGACAAGAAGCCCGAACGTGCGGGGCACATAAACGAATATGTGCCTCGCCGGCGCATCGTATCAGACATCCTTTCCCTCGATGACCTCCATGATGCGTTTTACAAAACACGCGGGTGCATAGTGCTCTGCCGCACGTGCAAGCGCCGCATGAAAGAGCGGGGCACGCGTATCATATTCGTTGATGAACGTTTCGAGCGCATTGCCAAGCGCCGCCATATCTCCGCTGGGGAACGTCATGCCGACAGGATAGTGCGCAAATACCTCAGGGTTCATATCGTCACTCGTCAGCACGGGCTTTTGAAAGCCGATGGCGGTAAAGAGCATCGCCCCCCAGTGATAGCGGTAGCGTGGTGCAGAATACGGCAGGAGGAGTGCATGGACAGAGGCAATCGCACGCTGCCACGCGGCACCTATCAGCCCTTGATGGAGGAACGTAACGCCCTGCCCCTCATATGCCGCGATGATGCGCTCAAACGCTGCCGCATCCTCCTCGTGCATCGTTGATCCCTGCACGAGGAGCTGCACAGGACGCGTATAGTGCCCTGCGAGATAGACCTTCAGCAGATCTTCCAGCCGCTTCTCCCGACGAAACTGTCCGAAAAAGCCAATGGTAAGCGGCGTATCTGCTTGTACGGGCGGGCACTCCTTTACGGCAATATCGCGCGGCAGAAAGGTCGGCGGGGCAATTAAATGCACATGCGCCCGCCGCTCTCCAAAGATCGTATCACCAAGGGTAAGCACCACCGGGCGGATGTTCCGATAGGCGGCCAGAGCATCTGCCGCATGGAAAAACTTCGGTGCCTCACCAGGATTCAGCCCATGCTGAATAAAGAGAACCGGCACGGGCGAACGGCGCAGGACACTCTGCCGCAGCGCACGCAGATAGCGATAGGTCGAGGTCGGCACAATGAGCGCGTCAAATGCCCCCGCCTCCGCTGCCCGGCAGAGCGCACGGTACCAGAGAAAGCGCCGCCGCTCGCGCTTTAGAGAAAGGAGGAGCTTTGAGATGCCGCGCACATGTGTATAGAGGACGGGTGCCCTCGGCAGATGATGCACGGGCACATGATAGTCCATGCCAAACCGGAACTCCTCGGGAACATAAAACACAACCTCATGCCCAAGTGCACGCAGCTCCTCCACAAGAATGCGGTCAAAATCCACCTCATGTCCGCCCGACGTCATGATGTTCTCAAAGATGGCTATTTTCATCGGCACCCATCCGCTCTTATTATTCGGTTCCTCTAAGAACGCGCACTCGTTTCCTCTTGCTCCGCTGAGTTTTGCTTTGGCACATTACATGGCTGCACTTTCTTTTATCCGTCACATTTGCCGGAAAACTAAAAACTAAGTTTCCAGCGAGTGCTGCAAAAGGCTGCACAAATCGCCGCCCGTATATCGCACACCGCGCACGCCCGCACGCTCTGCCGCCTGCACATCCCGCGCCCCATCGCCGATGAGGAGCGACGCATGAGGGTCAATATCGTGTTCGCGCAGTGCACGCAGAATCATGCCCGGCGCAGGCTTGCGGCAGCCGCATTCCTGCCGGTACATTGCATCTGCGCCGTCTGGATGGTGCGGGCAGTAGTAAAATGCATCAATCCACGCGCCATGTGCGCGAAGGTCTTCGTTCATCCAGTTATGCAAACGCTGCACATCCTCCTCGCCGAAATACCCGCGTGCAACGCCGCTCTGGTTCGTGATGACAATAACGAGATAGCCATGTGCATTGGCAAAGTGAACGGCATCCACCGCGCCCGGGATCCACACAAACGCCGCGGGATCATGGAGATAGTGAACATCAACGTTAAGTGTGCCATCACGGTCGAAAAAGACCGCCTTATTCGGCATAGGTGAAATACCCGCCCGCATCGAGGAACGTACAGTACTCCTTCACGGCGTCCGCCATCGGCGTAAAGCCCTCATCATACCCTGCTGCAAGAAGTGCCGTCATATCTGCTTGGGTATAGTTCTGATATTTGCCGCGCAGTACTTCGGGGAAATCGCGGTAGACAATCTCCCCCTTGCCGAGCGCTGCAATCACAGCGCGTGCCGCTTCATTATAGCTGTGTGCCGTCCCCGTACCGCAGTTGTAGATACCGCTTTCTCCGCCGTTTTCGAGGAACCAGAGATTGACGCGTACAATATCGCGCACGTAGATAAAGTCACGGCGCTGCTCTCCATCGGCGATGCCGTCCGTCCCACGAAAGAGCCGCGCCTCGCCCGTCTCTTTGATCTGGTAGTAGAGCTGGTAGAAAATCGACGCCATCTTGCCCTTATGATGCTCCTGCGGGCCATAGACATTAAAGTATTTCAGCCCGACAATCTGGCTGCGTGCCTCAGGGATCACTTGGCGCACATAGCGGTCAAACGCGAGTTTTGAAAAGGCGTAGGGATTGAGTGCATCCTCCGAACGCCCCCCCTCGGTAAACCCATATATGCCGCTGCCATAGGTCGAAGCGGAGGA
>CALIBA010000005.1 GCA_938045435.1 uncultured Selenomonas sp. | reverse complement strand
GCAATGGTTCTCGCTATCCAGCAGGACATATATATAAAAAGACACTTGGAAGTTACCTGCACTTGCATTTCGCGGGATGTCCGCAGGCAGCACAGGCATTTGTAGAGGCATGCAGATCATGGGACGGATGATCCTTATCACAGGAGGTGCGCGCTCGGGGAAATCTGCTTTTGCAGAGCGATATGCGGCGCGCTGTGCTCAAGAAAACACTGCTCGCGTTGCCTATATTGCCACCGCACAGATCTACGATGAAGAGATGCGCCAACGAGTTGGGTTGCATCAATCCAGACGCCCTTCCGATTGGACCACCTATGAGGCTCCTTTTGAAGCTGCTGCTGCGATTCAAGAGGCAGGGAAGGAACATGGCATCCTGCTGTTTGACTGTGTTACGATGTTTTTAAGCAATCATATTCTGCAATGTTCAGAGGAGAGGCAGAAAAGTGATACCTTTATAGATTATGTAGAGGAATGTGCTGAAGAACTGATAAGGGCTGCCATATCCGTAGATGCAGTGACGATATTTGTTACCAATGAAGTTGGGGCAGGAATTGTTCCAGAAAATTGGTTGGCTAGACTTTATCGGGATATGGCAGGGCTTGTCAATCAGAAGTTGGCGCATCGCTCAGCCTGTGTTTATCTTGTTGCGTGTGGACTTGCGATTGACTTAAAAAAAATCGCGGAGGAGATATAAAATGGCAAAGAGTATTATGCTCATGGGGACGAGCTCACATGTTGGCAAGAGTATTCTTACAACAGCACTTTGCCGTATATTTTACCAACAAGGGCATCATGTTGTCCCATTTAAGGCGCAGAATATGGCGCTGAACTCTTATGTTACACTCGATGGACGAGAGATGGGACGAGCACAAGTCGCTCAGGCAGAAGCAGCGGGACTTGTCCCTGTTGTTGATATGAATCCTGTTCTTCTGAAACCTACTGGAAACGCGCAATCACAGGTTATTATACAAGGTGAGCCTATAGGAAATATGAGTGCGCGCGAGTATCATCAGGGATATTCCCTAAAGGCATGGAAGGCAGTACAGAACGCACTTGATAGGCTTGATAAGGAGTATGAAATTCTTGTTATTGAAGGAGCAGGAAGTCCAGCTGAAATCAATCTCAAGGCAAATGACATCGTTAATATGCGTGTTGCGAAGCATCTAAATGCACCGGTACTTCTCATCGCTGACATCGACCGTGGTGGTGCCATTGCCGCTCTTGTTGGGACTCTTGAGCTTCTTGATGAGGAGGAACGTGCACTTATCAAAGGTCTTATCATCAATAAATTTCGTGGTGATGTGACACTCTTAACACCTGCGCTGTCTTTTTTGGAAGAAAAAACAGGAAAACCAGTTCTTGGTGTTATTCCTCATATAGAAAGCCTCGGTATCGATGAGGAAGATTCTGTATCGCTTGATGAGAAACCTTATGGTGTTTCAGCAGATGATGCAGATCTGATCCATATTGCTGTGATTCGTACACCAAAGCTTTCAAACTTTACAGATTTTGATGCACTAGCGAATGAACCGGATGTTGCACTCTACTATGTAAGCTCTGTGGAGGAACTCGGAACTCCAGATCTGATTTTGCTTCCTGGATCAAAGAATACGACAGAAGATTTGCTGTATATCAGAAGTACAGGACTTGAAGAATCTATCAAGACATGCGTTTCGTATGGGACACCGCTCTTTGGTATCTGTGGTGGTTATCAGATGCTTGGGAATCTGATATGTGACCCTATGCACACAGAGTCCGAATATAGTGAAGTCAAAGGTTTTGAATACCTCCCTATGGTTACAACATTTGCCGCCCATAAACATTTGAGACAGGTTGTGGCAGAGTGCGCAGAATTTCCGTTTCTTGGAGTGCAGCTTGTTGGTAAAGGGCTTATTGGATATGAAATTCACATGGGCGAAACACTTTTTACCAAAGAGTATATTCATCGTCCCTTCCGTATTGTTCGAGCAGCTGGGCAGGAAAGCTGCATTATGGATGGCGCACTTTCTGCCGATGGGCTTGTTATAGGGACATACATTCACGGTATCTTCGACGATGATACATTTCGCCGTACATTTTTGAATCGTCTGCGCATACAACATGGATGGGCAGAGCTTCCCATCCAGTATCATTATCGTGTAGAAAAGGAGTATGCTTACAATCGCCTCGCCGATACTGTACGGGGGAGTCTTGATATGAAGAAGCTCATGTCTGTCATCGGCGTGGAGGAAGATGTATGATGAGTGCGGCAGTTGCCGCGATGGCAGCATTCTTCATGGATACGCTCTTAGGTGATCCACAGACTCGTTGGCATCCTGTGGCACTCCTTGGACGAGGTATCTCATGTCTGGAGAAGCTGCTTTATCCAGTGCAAGGGGGAAATAGCAGAAGATTTGCAATGGGGGCTCTGCTGACAGGGTTGGTTCTATGCTTTTCTTATGCGGCAGCGGAGGTAGCCCTTCTTGTTATGCGTTTTGTTCCCGTTTGGTGGGCGGTTGATGTCGTTAGTATTATATTGCTTTATTTTACGATTTCACCACATATGTTGGCACAAGCGGGGCGGGATATTTATGTTCTTCTTACCAAAGAAAATCTAGCAGCGGCACGAGAACATGTTGGTTGGATTGTGGGACGGGATACGAACAATCTTGATGAAGCGGATGTTGCGCGTGCAGCGATTGAAACTATTGCCGAGAATACCGTAGATGGTGTGATTGCACCGTTGTTTTTCTTTGCTATTGGAGGAGCACCGCTCGCCGTACTCTACCGTGCGGCGAATACGATGGACTCCATGATAGGTTATAAAAATGCTCGTTATCTATACTTTGGACGTATGGCAGCGCGCATAGATGATGTACTTGGTTTCGTACCTGCACGGATTACAGGAATACTTTTTGTAATGGCAGCTTTTGTGCTCGGATATGATGCACGAAATGCTTTTTATATGCTTGTACGGGATGCTTCTGTGCACCCAAGTCCAAATGGAGGATATGCAGAAGCCCCTGTTGCAGGGGCACTTCATATTCGGCTCGGAGGGGTCAATTATTACTTCGGGGAACGACGTTTTCGTGCCTATATGGGGGATGCTCATATGGTCATCTCATCAAAGCATATATTGGGTGCAATACGTCTTATGTATACAGCAACGATACTTTTCTTGTTGTTCTGGTATCTTATTTCTCTATATGATTAGAGGCTCTTTTATGCATTCATTTCTAGTCGGGCTTCAGTTTCTAACACGTATTCACATCGTATCTCAAACGGAATGGACGGCAGAGGATTTTGGACGAAGCACACGCTTTTTTCCTCTCGTAGGTTTTGTTTTGGGGCTTTGTTATATGTTTTCAGCATGGACACTTATTTATTTTCTTGGTATGCGGGAACTTACAATTGTTGTGTTGCTGATTTTACCGCTTATACTCACAGGGGGGCTTCATGCAGATGGGTTCATGGACACCGCAGATGGTGTGTTTTCTGGACGTGAGCGCGAGCGTAGGCTAGAAATTATGAAGGATAGCCGCGTCGGAGCATTTGGTGTTGTTTCCTTTGTTATACATATGTTCTTTCAATATGCGCTTCTTTCAGATATGCATCCACTACTGCTCGTCCCTGCACTTTTTATTATGCCAATTATTGGAAGATTTGCCATGGTATTATCAATTGCCTTTTTCCCTTATGCGCGTGCTGAGGGAATGGGGAAGACCTTTGCTGATATGGCAGATGATAAGACTGTTCTTATTGCTGGAGCAACAACGGCTGTTCTCGTTCTTCCGTGGGGGCTTCTTGCAACCATTTCATTGATCGTTGGTGTATTATTTTCCCTTATATTCTGTAGAATGATGACACGCATGCTTGGTGGGGTAACAGGGGATGTATATGGTGCAACAACGGTATTAACGGAGACAGGCGTTTTATTTATATTTTCGCTTGCAT
>CALIBA010000004.1 GCA_938045435.1 uncultured Selenomonas sp. | reverse complement strand
CCTCTTCTGTAATTTCCTCTCCCCGATAGGCAGGAAGGCAGTGCATGACGATGCAACGCGCATCTCCCGCAGCAGCGACGAGTTCTTGATTGACCTGATAGGGACGGAATACCGCCATGCGTGCATCATGCTCCTCTTCCTGTCCCATACTCGCCCATGTATCTGTTACAATAACATCAGCCCCCTGCACAGCCGCCCTCGGATCCGTCATGATCTCTATTGTCGCTCCTGCTGCCGCCGCATCTGCTGCAGCATTCGCAACAACCGCTGCATTCGGCGCATATCCCTTAGGTGTTGCCGCTGCGAAATTCATTCCCACCTTTGCTGCCGCATACATCAGTGAATGCGTCATATTGTTACCATCGCCGATATAAGCCATCTTGAGCCCTGTCAGATTCTTTCCCTTGTATTCACGAATCGTAAGCAGATCGGTGAGTGCTTGACACGGGTGCAGGAGATCGCTGAGTGCGTTAATGACAGGAATGTCTGCATAACGTGCCAGCTCCTCTATACGCTCATGCCCATAGGTGCGAATCATGATACCATCGAGATAACGTGAAAGCACACGCGCCGTATCCTTGATCGGTTCGCCTCGCCCCAGCTGAAGGTCACGGCTGCTGAGAAAAAGTGCCTGCCCGCCAAGCTGGTACATCCCCACCTCAAAGGACACACGCGTCCGCGTTGAGGACTTCTCAAAGATCATACCGAGTGTCTTGCCTGCAAGCATAGGATGTGGGATGCCCGCCTGCTGCTTTGCCTTGAGATCAGCAGCAAGCGTCAGAATCTCCTCCACATCATCTGCACTGAGATCATGAATGGAGAGTAAGTCCATGCCCTTTTTCATCATAGCCCTCCTCGGTCACATATGTCAAGGATACTGTCATTCAATGCATAAATCAACGCATCTACGTCACTGTTGGTAAAAATAAGCGGCGGAATAAAACGCAGCACATTTCCTGCTGTACAGTTAATCATGACACCACGCGCAAGACAGTCATGTACGATTGCACCTGCTTCCTCACTGCGTGTCATTTCCATGCCAAGCAAAAGCCCCTCGCCGCGTACATCAACAATATATTTTGCATGCTTTTCTTTTAGATCATTGAGTCTCTGCTTAAAATACTGTCCAACAGATTTTACATGCTGAAGAAAATCTTCGCGTGCTATCGTATTGAGAACAACATTTGCTGCAGCACAGGCAAGAGGGTTTCCGCCAAAAGTAGACCCATGTTCCCCTGCGTGAAAAACGCGTGCAACCTTCTCTGTAACGATAAATGCACCTATCGGAACACCGCCGGCAAGTCCTTTGGCAAGTGTTACAATATCTGGTGTTACACCATACATTTCATAGGCATAAAACGCCCCCGTGCGCCCCATCCCCGTCTGGATCTCGTCAAAGATCAAAAGCGCATGATACTTGTCACAAAGCGCTCGCACACGCTGTAAATACCCTTCTGCCGGAGTACGAACGCCCCCCTCCCCTTGAATTGGCTCCAACATAACAGCAGCAGTCTCATCACTCATCAGAGATTCCAGTGCCGCAACATCATTGAAATCAACATAATTAAATCCTGCGGGCAGCGGTTCAAATCCTTTGTGAAACTTCTCCTGCCCTGTTGCCGTTAGTGTCGCTAGTGTCCTCCCATGGAAACTGTTGCGTGCGGTGATGATCTGAGATTTATTGGGCGCAAATGTATGCGCATATTTACGCGCTGCTTTGATCGCGCCTTCATTTGCCTCAGCACCAGAATTTCCAAAAAACACTTTGCCGTCTCGTGTTAGCCTGGAAAGTTTATCAGACGCCTCTGCCTGCGCCTCAGTATAGTAGAGATTTGAAACATGGATCAATCGTGCTGCTTGCTCGGCAACAGCGCTTACTAGATCCGGATTGTTATGGCCAAGTACATTAACAGCAATACCGCCAAGTGCATCCAGATACTTCCGCCCATTGACATCCCAGACGTATGCTCCATTTCCATGGTCGAGCACCATCGGATAGCGAGAAAACACAGGAAGATAACTCTGCATATCCTTTTGAATAATTTCTTCTTGTCTGCCCATCATAACTCCTAACTATGGAAGAACCATCGTCCCTATCCCCCTAGATGTGAAGATCTCCAAAATAATCGAGTGGACAAGACGCCCGTCAATGATATGTGTCTTATGCGCTCCTGCCTCAAGCGCCCGCACGCAGGCTTCTACTTTCGGGATCATGCCGCCTGCGATCACCCCACTTTGAATATAGGCTTTCGCTTCTTCCATATGCAGCATGGAGATAAAGCTGGTCTTATCCGAAAAATCTCGATAAACCCCTTCTACATCTGTAAGGAGAAGTAGCTTCTCTGCATGCAGTGCGCCTGCAATCTCTGCGGCGACATAATCTGCATTGATGTTGTAGCTCTCTCCATGTTCCCCCATACCGATGGGAGAAACCACAGGGACATACCCTCGATCCAGCAAATCCACAATAATACTTGTGTCAATCGAAGTGATTTCACCAACATAGCCAATATCTACTTCACTCTTTGTATCATTATCATACACAATTGCGTATTTTTTGTGTGCCTTGATGAGACCGGCATCTTTTCCGCTCAGTCCCACTGCACGGACACCACGCAGATTAAGCATACGGACAATCTCAGAGTTCAGCTTTCCAGCGAGCACCATCTCGGCAATTTCGACCGTTTCTGCATCTGTCACACGCAGTCCAGAGACAAACTTTGTCTCCTTGCCAAGTTTTTTGAGGAATCCTGTGATCTCTGGGCCTCCGCCATGCACAAGAATGGGACGTATACCGACGTATTTCATCAGTGCCACATCACGCATGACATTTTCCTTCAAAGCCTCGTTGATCATAGCATTTCCGCCATATTTGACGACGACCGTTGTTCCATAAAATTCTTGGATATACGGCAGTGCATCCACGAGGATTTCCGCCTTGTCTTTATCGGAAAACATAAACGCCTCCTGCATTATGTGTGGTACTCTCCGTTAATTTTTACATATTCATAGGAAAAATCACATGTCCAAACCTTTGCCTCATAGGAGCCTTCTCCCATGTCTATTTCTATGACAATATCATGTGCCTTCATCACATCATACAGTGCATCAGACGAATAAGGAACACC
>CALIBA010000003.1 GCA_938045435.1 uncultured Selenomonas sp. | reverse complement strand
CAGATATAGTGGAGCAAACATGTATGTTGTGCGTCCCATAAGCACCCAGAATAGATCGAAGTGCATCAGTCATCTCCAAAATAGGTAAGTGCCTTTTGAGCAAAACTTTTTAGTACAAAGAGAATCACCCGATCTCCAGGTAATAGCTCTGTCATTCCATTGGGGATTGCAGCCTTTTCATCTCGCACATAGGCACAAACAAGACATTCCCGCGGGAGATTGGCATCCATCAGTTTTTTGCCCGTGATTGGTGCATCGGGGCGCACAATCACTTCAAGGGCCTCTGCACGTGCCCCTTCTAGGAGTGTGACTCGCGTTACGTCGCCTCCACGTGCATATGTAAGTACCTCACTTGCAGAAAGCAAACGTGCTGAGAGTGCAATATTGACACCGACCTTCTCCATGAGGTCAATATATTCGTTGCGATCTACGCGGACGACTGTTTTGATCTTATTATTCGAGAGATGGCGAGCGAGTAAAGCGAGCATTAGATTCAGCTTATCATCTTCTGTCAAGCAGATAATAACATCTGCTTCTGCAATCCCTTCCTCTGCCAATAAGTCTATATCTGTTCCATCGCCACAGATTGATAACCCTGCTGTTAGTTTTTCTGCAAGCAGTTCACAGCGTTCTCGGTTTCGGTCAATGACCTTTACCTGGACGCCCTGTCGCTCAAGCATGAGAGCGAGTGCACGTCCTGTGCGTCCCGCACCAATGATGGCTGCGCGTGTTAGCTTATGAGTATTACTTTGGATGAGGCTCTGGCTAAATTCATCAATCATGTCAGGAAGGCCGATAAAGTAGGCATTATCACCAGGGAGGAACATATCATCGCCATGTGGGATGATCATTCGGTGATCCCGAAATATAAGACCTGCAAGCACACCATGTGGCAGCTTTAGATGCTTGAGTGGTGTGCGTGCGATCACTGATTTTCGACGGATCCGAGTTTCAAATAGACGAACTTTCCCTTGTGCAAAATCTTCTACATTGAGTGCAGCAGGTGTCATTAGGATACGGTTGATTTCATTTGCCGTGATAAATTCTGGGTTGAGTACAAGATCAATATCAAAGTTTTCTTTGAGGTATTTGCTCGCTTCTATATTAAATCCCATATCGCGGATACGTGCAATCGTATGTGAAATGCCGTGTTTTTTTGCAAGAATACAAGCAACCATGTTTACTGCATCACTCTCTGTCACAGCGATAAGAATGTCAGCCCCATTGATGTCTGGATCATTCATTGTGAGTGGGCTTGCAATATTCGCAACGATTGTGAGCACATCGAGGGTTGCCTTTGCTGCCTCC
>CALIBA010000002.1 GCA_938045435.1 uncultured Selenomonas sp. | reverse complement strand
TGCCCTCGCCCTCCTGGAGCACCCGGAGTCCCCCATCGCAATGGCGCAGGCAGGCATTACGTGCATGAGCCTCCTCATGGGTCTTGGCATGGGGCTTTTTGTCGCGCCGACATTTGGGCGCTTCCTCGCGCAGCTCATGCCGGGTACCGAGGTCTTTGCCGCCGCGCTCTTTTTAAGCATTCTCATCATGACCGCGCTGACCCTGCTCTTTGGCGACTTTCTGCCAAAACAAATCGCACTGCAAAATCCGGAGGGCATTCTCCTGCGCTACCACCGCAGCATCCGCACATTGACACGCCTCACAGCGGTGCCGAGTGCCGCCCTCGTGTCCCTCTCATGCGACATCCTGCTCCTCTTTGGCTTTACCCCGCAGCGCCGCACCGCCGCAACAGAGGACGCCGTTAAGGATCTCATGGAGCAGGGCACAGAGGACGGCGTCTTTGAAAAAGCCGAGCAGGACATGGTGGATCGCATCTTTCATATGAGCGATCAGACCGCCTCCGCCCTCATGACCCCGCGCACGCGCATCGCATGGATCGACCTTGCAGAACCCAAAGAAGCACAGCTGAAAATCATCCGCGAGACAAAGCACAACGTCTTTCCCGTTGCCTACGAGAACCTCGATGATTTCCGCGGCGTCATCTACGCCAAGGAACTGCTGGATGCCGCGCTCAGCGCCGCACCAATCGACCTCGCCGACTACATCCGGACACCGCTCTTTGTCCCGCGTACCATGGAGGGACTGCGCGTGCTCGAAAAATTCCGCGACGGCGACATCCACGAGGCGGTCGTCCTCGACGAGTACGGCGGCGTCGTCGGCTTCATCACCATGGACGACATCATGGAGGAAATCATCGGCAGTGCCGATGAGGACGCGCCTGTGAGCACGCGCATGACCGCCGAGGAGGATGCGAACTGGGTCTTTGACGGTCTGTTTCCCATCGACGAGTTTAAGGAGGAATTCGGCATTGACGAACTGCCCGATGAGGACCACGACCACTTCCAGACCCTCGGCGGCTTCGTCACCGCACAGATTGGCCGCATCCCGGCCGTCGGCGAAACCTGCACATGGAACGGGCTGACTTTTGAAGTCCTCGAAATGGACCGTGCGCGTGTCGCCAAAATCCGTATGACGCGGACAGAGGGAGCAGGCGAAGAAAACACCTCGTAAAAACATCCACAAGGCGTAGGCGCATAAGGCACGCACCATCAAAAACAACAAACAATCTTAGAGGAGACGAGAGAATGAACGAACGCATCTATAACTTCAACCCCGGCCCTGCCATCCTGCCCGAGGATGTCCTAAAAGAAGCCCAGCGCGAGCTGCTGAACTTTCACGGCACAGGCATGTCCATCCTTGAGATCAGCCACCGCGACCCCGCCTATGACGCCGTGCACCAACAGGTAAAAGCCGACATCAAAGAACTGATGTCCCTCGGCGATGATTACGAAGTCGTCTTTACCGCCGGCGGCGCAAGCCAGAGTTTCGCGCTCATCCCGCTCAACTTCGCCTCCGCAGAGCACCCCGGCACCTACGCCCTCTCCGGCTCCTTTTCCGAAAAGGCATATGAGGAGGCAGTCAGGCTCGGCGTCGGCACCGTCGCCGCTTCCACCAAAGAGGGCGGCTATGTGCGCGTACCCACACAAGAGGAGATGCGGATCGACCCCAATGCCGCCTACCTCCACATCTGCCTCAATAACACCATCTACGGCACCGAGTACCACAATACGCCCAAGACAAACGGCGTCCCACTCTTTGCCGATATGTCCTCTGACATCCTCTCACGCCCGTGGGATTTCGGCAGCTATGACTTCATCTATGCCGGTGTGCAGAAAAACCTCGGCCCTGCGGGCGTCGTCCTCAACGTCGCCAAAAAATCACTGCTTGAAAAAAGCCCCGCCGAGCTCCCGACGATGCTGCGCTACAGCACCTTTCTCAAAAACGACTCCCTCTATAACACCCCGCCCGTCTTTGCCATCTACCTCGTCGGGCTGACCGTCCGCTGGATCAAAGAGCACGGCGGACTTTCTGCCATGGGTGAATCAAATGCGAAAAAAGCGGCGCTCCTCTACGACGTCATCGACAGCTCGGACGGCTTCTATCAGGGTCACGCAGAAAAGGGCAGCCGCTCGCGCATGAACGTCACCTTCCGCCTGCCGAGCGAGGACCTCG
>CALIBA010000001.1 GCA_938045435.1 uncultured Selenomonas sp. | reverse complement strand
CAGACTATGGAAGCCTTGCCAGTCCACACGGCATGCAGGCACTGATGGATGTAGAGGGGACATGGCGCGTCATGGCAGCGCTGTTTTTGGGGTTCCTTGCAAAACTTGTCGGTAAGAGCGGGATGTTTTATAAATGGGGTGGAAAAGAGGCAGCCCTCATTGATGATGTGACAGGAACGATGCCGCCATTTGATAAAGTTGTTGTCTATGGACCGGCTGAACCGGAGGCAGTTGCATCGCGTATTTCAGAGCGCGTTGGTGCCTTTGGCGCGATGATTGCAGATGTCAACGATTTGAAGCGCTCGCGTGTGGTTGGGGTATCGGCAGGGGTCGATGGGGAACTTGCAGCAAATTTGCTGCTCGATAATCCGTTTGGAAATGCCTCAGAGAAGACGCCAATTTGCATTATCAAGAATTATCGGCAATACCAAGGTACACATAAGGTATAGACAGCAGCTGCTGCAGAATGTGGAAAGCAGGAAGAATTTGCGGGCATGCACCCCATTGGGTATGCAAATCTCCTTCTTTCCATTTTTTTGTGAATGATAAGGTAGAAGGAGACGTAATTTTATGTCAAGAAGGGATCTGAGACGAGCAGATCAGTTGCGGCCGGTAAGGATTGAGCGTGGCTATCAGCGCTATCCTGATGGATCCGCTCTCATTGAGATGGGACATACGCATGTTGTGTGTGCAGCGACGGTAGAGGAACGGGTCCCCTTTTTTTTGAAAGGTTCTGGGTCAGGATGGATTACGGCAGAATACGCCATGCTCCCAAGTGCAAGTACGGAGCGTACGGCGCGTGAGGCTGTGCGTGGACGCCAGTCAGGACGGACGCAGGAGATTCAGCGGCTCATTGGGCGTGCGCTGCGTGCTGTGGTGAATCTGCATGCACTTGGGGAACGAACCATTCATATAGACTGCGATGTGTTGCAAGCAGATGGCGGTACACGAACCGCCTCTATCACGGGCGCTTTTGTTGCACTGGTGGAAGCTTGTTCTACATTTGTTTTCGTGAGGAGAAAAGACTACGATGACTCGCTGGTGGTGTGTCATT